>JAHYJF010000047.1 GCA_019428955.1 Burkholderiaceae bacterium | reverse complement strand
ATCCCTGCTCGGTGCTGGGGTAACGTCCGGTATCGATGCGATACTGGTCGAGCGCCTTTTCCAGCGCGCCGATCTGCGCCTGGGCTGTTTTCACTTCCGACTTGCCGATCTGGGAAAAATATTTGGGTGCCACATAGCCCGCCAGCAAGCCAAGAATGACCAGCACTACCAGCAGTTCGAGTAGGGTGAAGCCGTCATTGCGGCAGTAGTAGCGTGTCGCTGTGGATGAAAGCACAATCTATCCTCCATGTTCAATAATGACCGGCGTATGGCAGGCGGCATCCGTAAGCACGTTCGGTATCCGTAAAGGCAGGCAACGTTCAGGTGTCACAGAACTGAATTGGAACAGAAGCATATTACATATTGATATCCCTGAAACTGGAGCCGGTACGGATGTGTAGAAACGCCGACCCTGGCCGTTAGACCGGGCTGCAACCGAAAGGGGTTACAGCGATTGTTTACAGGGCTGAACTCCTATAGATTTGAACCCTTGAAGTTTCCTCTGAGTTCAAGGGTGCCGTATGCAACATACGTCTTGGTTGCGGGTAATGGGGTTGGTGGGAGGCGTCATGTGCCATCACGCGCAGGCGACTTGCGTCGCGCCCAGTCTGGTCTCCCCCGCGCAGATTGAAATCAGCGAGGCCTCCCCGCGGATCGAATGGACACCCGTCGGCAATGCCAGTCATTATCTGGTTTGGCTGGAAAGCCGTGTGCCGGAAGGTCGGGTTCTGGTTTCGGAAGAGTTCCAAACCAGCGCAACTTACTTGATCCCCCCCCGTCCGCTGACAACGGGCAAGGCCACGGTCAGGATACGGGTCACCGCAGTGTGCAACGATGACACTCAGGCAGCGCTGTCGAGGCGGTTCAGAATTGACGAGGACAGCGCGTGCAGGCTCATCGCCGCACCGGTAGTTGAACAGGACAACGGGCAATGGAAAATGCGGTGGGGAGCGCTTCAGACTGCGCAGCGTTACGAAATTCGTGTGCACGCCGCGGATGATGGAAAGCCGGTATTGACACGTGTAAGCAACGGAACGACCACCATGGAGGGCCGATTCGAACCAGGGGTATGGTTGCTCGCGGTGCAACCCGTATGCAAGGGACTGAAGGGCGTCAACAGTTGGGTGGCCGTCGAAGCTCACTAAGGTAGCAGTTTTACTGCAGTGCCCGTTCCAGCACTGTCTTGCCGACCTGGCGCCCTAGCGCAAGCCCAGCCTCATTGTCAAACCGGTAGTGGATGCCTCCATACAAGCGGGACAGGGCGGCATCCTCCGCCCAGCCGTCAATCTGGCGGGCGTCCTCGGGGAAGAAACGCTTCAATATTTCAGCGGCCGCGCCGGAAATCGTCGCATGACCGGAGACATAACTGGGGTGGGGCGGGGTCACCAGATAGGGCATGAAGGTCTTGTCCAGGTGCGCCTGGATCATGGTGGCCGGGCGTTGAACCCACCACATATATTTTACGTGCCAGCAGGCGATGGAGGCGTCCATCATCCCGGCGTTGAGCGTGGACAGCAGGCGCAGGCGTTCCTTTTCCGAAAGCTTCCAACGCGCCGCCAGTTCGCGCGCCTTGATGTTCCACAAGCCGGGGGGCGTGACTGTGCCCTGATCGAGATGCCAATAGTCTGCGATGCGCTTTTGTTCGGGTGTCAGATTGCGGCTGACCTCCAGAACTTCTTGGGCGGCTCGCATGAACAAGTCCGAGTCGGACGCAGGGGGTGCGGGCGGCTCAAACTCCCCCCCATTCTTCAGCGTCCAGGTTTGCCACGTACCCACCAGCGGCTCCTGCGGATGTGCAGAATCCAGCGGCGGTACGCCGCGCCACATCCCCGGTTTTTCAGCAGGACGGGTTCGTGCATCCCATACCTCATCGGCACCATCGTTCAATGCGCGCAGCACCACAAATCGCGCAACGCCTCTTCCGATAGATGCCCCTTGCGCAATCTCGCGTGCATGTTCAGGCTGGATTGCAGTCAGTGCGGCAAGCGCGGATTCGCCCATGGCCTGGAGGCGTTCGGGGGACTCCAAAGGGAAAAACTGCGTGAGCATTCTTGCAGCGGCAACGTGTGTTGCCGCGGATTGTGCAGGCTCCTTTAAGTCAAGTTCTGCGGCGCGCAAGCCCGCATCGTGCATCGCGACGTTTAGCAGTGCCAATACGCGTACGCTACGTAATGGATTGACGCGATATTTGACAATCAGTCGGGATGCCTCGTCGTTCCATCGCTCGGTCGCAGGTTTTTCTGTCCAGAATGTTTTCCAGGCGGATGCCGCGCCATGATTGGCACCAGCGTCAAACTGGATGCGGGTGACGCTGACAATTTCCGCGTCAAGCGTCTGGACTTCAGGTAGCCAATAGGCTGCTTTCGCGGAGCCGCCCGCAAGCTGTAAAACGAGGAGCAATATAAAAAGCAGGTGCGAGGCTGGGAGCAGTGTCATCGATGAATCAATCCGGGACTGGTACAAAAGATAGTAAAAAATTGTCGAGCCAAGCTTGCAAGCTTAAAGCGAGCATGATTACCATGCGCAGGCGTCGTGTCCAAGCGAGGCAAAATAAAATAAATTTGCGCGGCATCGTCCGGAGCGAATGACATGCGGAGAATAAAAGGGGTTCGCAAGAACCAACAATAAACGCCAACCCATCTGGGAGGAAAGTTGGCCTCTGTCTCGCTGTGGGCACGCTTTGCGCGCGCCGTCTCTATTCTGTTGCTGCCGCTCGCTGCGGGCGTTTTGCTCGCCGCTGAGCAGAGTTACGACTATGACCCGCTGGGCCGACTGGTGCGTTCAACCGCTGGCGGCAACAGCGTCGAATATCGATACGATGCGGCAGGGAATCTGCTTGAGGTCACGGGGAACTTGCCGGTTTCCGCGCCCGCTATCTCTAGCGTTACACCGGATGCCTTGCGCCGTGGTCAAGTCGCGCAAATCACCCTGGATGGCAGTGGGCTCGCATACTCCAGCGTCACCGCACCGTCATCCGCGTTTACTCTCAGCGGGGTCAACGCGCAGTCTTCAACGCTCGCCTTCAATCTGGCGGTTGCCGACGATACAACGTTGGGCGCACATACGTTCACGGTGTCCAATTCGGCGGGCAGCGCGAATTTCGTTCTCACCGTCAACCCCAAATTGCCTGTTTTGTCGGTCGAGCCTTTGCCATTGGCCGTCGCGCCCGACAGCGTGCCTCGCAGCTTCTCGATCACCCTTACCAACGCCGACACGGTTCCGCATACCGTCAATCTGGCCACCTCCAATTCAGCCATTGCCACAGTCAGCCCCGCATCGCTCACCATCGCGCCGGGACAAACCAGCGTGTTGGCCAACCTCACCGGGGTTTCCGGCGGCACCACCACCCTCTCGCTGACCTCGCCGACATTGCAGACGGCGCAGGCACCCGTGTTCGTCACGGCTGATTTTGCCGGCATCAACACCAGCCATGCACCGCTGCTGGGCGTCGTGCTGGAAAAGCTGCCCGATCCGCCCACGCAGCAGACCGTGCAGTTGGGTACGTACGCCGACGTCGGTGTGGTCGTCGGCGGCCATCTCCGCGATATCGCACCCCAAGCCGTACCGCAGGGCGCAAGCATGACCCTGACCTTGTTCGGTAAAGGACTTGAAACTGCGACGGCCGTAAGCCTCAATCCTGCCGACAGCGTGTCGCTCGGCAGTTTGACCGCTGCGCCGGATGGCCTCTCGGCAAGCCTGCCGATCACCGTTGCCGCCAATGCGCCTGCCACGCTGCGTCAGCTTGTCCTGACCGATGGCGCGGGCAATCGCTTCCCGGCTGCGCGGGCCGATTCGGACCGGCTGTTGATCGCCTATCCTGCGCCGGTGGTGGAATCCATCACGCCGATGTTCGGCACTGTCGGCACACCCATCAGTGTCACCCTGCGTGGCCGCAACCTGCAGCAGGGCAAGGTGCAACTCAGCCCGGGCACCGGCATCCAGGTGGATGGTTCGCCGGTCGTCAATGCCAGTGGCACGGAGATGACTTTCAATCTCGGCATCAGCTCGTTCATTTCGCTGGGCGAGCACTTGATCACCGTGTCCACGCCCGGCGGCATTAGCGCGGCCGACAAAGGCCCGGAAAACACCCTAACGATCGTCTCGTCGATCGATGAGGTCGTCACCCCCATCACCGCGCCGCAGGTCGGGGTCGTGCTGCAAGCCGACACGCAGCCCGGCAGCCAGGCCTACGGGTTGGAGGCGTCCCATGTGGGCGTCGCGATGGGGCCGGTCGTCACCGGCATGTCGCCACGCGCAGGCATTATTGGCGAAACCGTTGCCCTCAGTCTGCAGGGACAGGAACTCGATGGCGTGACCACACTGAGCTTCGCACCAGCGGATGGCATCACGGTGAACTCGCTGACCCCGGCGCCGGACGGAAAATCGGTCAACGCCAGCGTAACAATTGCCGCTGACGCCCCCAGGACGATGCGCACCATCAAGGCCTTGGCGGGGACCACAGCCATCCCGTTCAGCGATATTCGCCAATCGCAATTCCAGGTCACTGCGCCGCTGCCGCGTGTCGACTCGGTCACCCCGGTGAATCTGGCTGTCGGCACAGGGCCGGTGACGCTGACCGTACGCGGTGTCAACTTCAAGGATGCGTCGGGGGTTGCGGTGTCGCCTGCAGCCGGCATCACCGTCAGCCAGCCGCCGGTGGTCAATGCGGATGCCACCGAAATCACCGTCAATGTCACGGTCGATCCCGCCGCAGCCATCGGCCAGCGCGTGGTCACCGTCACCACGCCTGCCGGGGTGACGGATGCCGAAGCAACGCCTGCCAACACCCTCAATCTCGTCAACATCCTGGGCGATATCGTCACCCCCATCCAGGCGCCCGCGCTCGGCGTGGTCAAGCTCGACGACACCCCGCCGCCCACCGTCGATAGCCTGCTGGCGTCGCCCAATGTTGGTGTGGTGCTGCAAACCGACGCACCGCCGCCAACCACCCAGGAGATCTTCCTTGGCAATGCACGCCTGGGTGTTGCTGTCGGCCCGGTCGCCACGGCCCTGCAAGCCACCGCACTGCACCCCGGCGGCAGCGGAACGCTCACCGTAAGCGGCGTGGGGCTCGATGCCGTCGCCCTGGTGGGCGTCAGCCTGGCAACCGGCATCACCCTGGGCACGCCGTCGGTTCAGCCCGATGGCATGTCGCTGACCGTGCCCATCACCCTGGCGGCGGACGCACCAGCCGGTGCGAAGACCTTGACACTCAGCGATGGAATTGCGCCAGTGCTGTTCACCGAAGCCGCCGCGGCACGCTTTATCGTCGCCACCGGTGAGCCGCGCATCGACTCCATCACGCCCATCCTCGCGCGCCAGGGCGACACCGCAACGCTCACCATTCGCGGCGCGCATCTCAACCATGCCAGCGTGCTGATCGAGCCTGTGGCCGGCGTGGTGCTGGGCAGTGCGCCCACTGTCAATGCCGACGGCACGGAACTTAGCCTCGGGGTGTATGTGCCTGCGGATGCCGCACTCGGCGGGCGGGTCATCCGGGTGCAAACCCCGGGTGGAATCAGCACCGATCAGGCGGCGCCCGCCAATACCTTCACGGTGTTCCCGCCATGAGATCACGAACGCACTTGACGCGGGCCGGCCCGGATCGGCCCAGCCTGGTAGATGAAAACAACAGGCCGGATGAACACCACGGGCTGCCCCAGGGCGGCAAACCAGATTCAGCGAAGGAAAGGAAACGCATCATGACTCACATCAAACACAGCCACTTCAAACTTGGCGCACTCATTTCTACCTTGTGCCTCGCGGGCCTGGCCGCGCCAGCGCTTGCCTTCGAGAGCGGCAGCACCGGGGCCGACGGCGACTTCAGCCCAACCGTCAACACTGAACTGCAAATCCCGGCATCCGGCGTGTTCAACTTCACCACGGTCAACATTCCGACGGGTGTCACGGTCACGTTCAAAAAGAACACGAGCAACACGCCTGTTGTGATTTTGGCGTCGGGCAATGTCACGATTGCCGGATCGATCAATATCCGCGGCGGAAATGCAGCTCATGTGGGCGCTGCAGGCGATGGTAACTTAGGCGACGATGGCATTCCGGGCGTTGGTGGTCCGGGTGGCTATGACGGAGGCCGAGGTGGAGAAGCTGGTAAGAAAAATGGGGGGGCCGGCCTTGGTCCAGGCGCCGGAGGTGTCGGCAACGTTTTCAACTATTGGACTAATAGCGGCGATGCTGGCGGCGGCGGTGGAGGTGGGTTTGGTGCTGCTGGGGCTGCGGGTTGGACAACATCTTCTGCGGCATATACTGGACTTGGTGGGACTGCATACGGCAGCAGCCAACTGTTGCCGCTGATCGGAGGTTCGGGCGGCGGCGGCGGCGCAGGCGGACTCGCGTTTGCCGGATCTGGGGGTGGCGGTGGTGGTGGGGCAGTTCTTATTGCTTCTAGCGGCACGGTCAGTGTCGCCGGTTCAATCGTGGCGAACGGTGGCGCCGGCGGTACAAGCGCCGGCGACGCGCGGGGTGCAACCGGCGGAGGCGGAAGCGGTGGGGCGATCCGTATCGTAGCCACGGCAATCTCGGGAAATGGCACGATCAGTGCCCAAGCCGGCGCGGCTGGCACGGGTGCCGGTTACACGGGTACGCCGCAGTACTATCAAGGGAATGGCGGCGCTGGCGCTGTTGGGCGTGTTCGCCTCGAAGCGGAAACCTTCACTCGCACAGCGGCCAGCACGCCGGCGCATTCCTTCGGCAGCCCCTCCAGCGTCTTCGTCGCAGGCCTGCCCACACTCCGCATCACCAGCGTGGCGGGCGTCGCAGCACCCACCAACCCGACAGGCAATGCCGACATCACGCTGCCGTCCAGTACGCCTAATCCGGTAACGGTTGAATTCGCCACCACCGGCGTCCCGGTGGGCAATACGGTTTCGCTGCGCGTGACCCCTGCATACGGCACAGCCACCACCGTCGTCAGCCCCGCGGTAACCGGTACGACTACAGCCGGCACAGCCAGCGTCAGCGCCACGCTGCCGTCCGGCCCCAGCGTGTTGTCGGCAACCACCACCTACACTATCGTCACCGCCATGGGCGAAGCGCTGTCCATTTACGCCCAGGGCGAAACGGTCGAGAAGGTGCGGCTGACGACCACGATGAACGGCCCCACGCTGGCGACGCTGATCACCAAGTCGGGCAAGGAGTTTGAAGTGCCGCACGCCGCGCTGGCCATGATTGGCAGCTGAACACGGGCGTCTTGACTCGGGCACGAGCGGGCCGGCGCAAACCGGCGTGGTGGGATTAGGCAAGGCAGGAACCAGGATGATGGCAATGACAAACATGGATACACACGGACAGACAATGACGGCCTGGCATCGCTGGCTGCTTGCACTGCTGTCCATGTTTGCCTTGCTGCTGCCCGTTTCCGCCCATGCCGAAACGCTGCAACCGAGTGAGCCGGTCGCACTGGTCGGTCCTGTCAACCTCACGGTGCCCGCATCAGGGCAGGTCGAACAAGCTTTCACCTTCAGCACGCCGTCCGGCGTCCTTGGGCCGTTCACGCTGAAAATCCAGAATGGCGCAGCGTCGACCACGCTGCCCGTCGCAGAAGGCACGGTCTGGCTCGACGACATCCAGATCGCCGGCCCCAACGATTTCCGTGAGGGCATCAGCGGATTCAGCCGCAACGTCGGTGCGGGCCCGGGCGTGCACACGCTCCGGGTGGTGTTGCGCGGTCGCGCTGCCAGCGGAGTCCAGCTGACGCTGTTCGGGCGCAAACTGCTGACGGTTCCTGTGAGCGCCGAACCGTCGCCGCTTGATCTTGCCGTCAACGCCACGGCCAATCTTGTCGTCACCTTGAGCCCCGCGCCGGAGAAAGCCGGCAAGCTCGTCTTGGCCGTCAAGGACAGAATCATCAGTGTTCCCTCCCCTGTTGATTTCGCGGCGGGACAAACCCGGGTGACCGTGCCTGTAAAAGGCCTCCGGGCCGGCACAACCGTACTGACCGCCCGATTCACCGGCAGGACGGTCGAAGTGCCCGTGAACGTAGTGCCGGCTGGCGCTGCCGTCGAAAGCCTGTCGCCGCCCTTGAGCACGCTTGGTATGGGCGAGCAGGCGACGGTGATCCTTAAGCTGCAGTCGGTCCAGGCCAGCGTGGTCAGCGTACCGATCACCAGTTCTCCGGGCGGGCTGGTGTCCCATCCCGCCAGCGTCACGGTGCCTGCAGGCGCCTTGCAGGCGGCGTTCCAGATTCAGGGTCTGTCTCCGGGCAGCGGCCAGCTGACGGCCAGTATCAATGGCACGCAGGCCACCAGCCAATTCACCGTGCTGGATCTGCCCGCCGGCATTGCCTCGCTGCTGCCCGCCACCAGCCAGCTCGCCGAGGGCGCTTCCAAAAGCCTTACCCTTTCCCTGACGAAGGCAGTCGGCGCAGATACTGCGGTCGCCCTCACTACCACTCCATCCGGAATCGTGTCGGTGCCTGCCAGCGTCACCGTGCTCGCCGGGGCGAGTCAGACGCAGGTGCCTGTGGAAGCGCAGTCCCCCGGCACCGCAACGGTCCGCGCCGAACTCAACGGCACAGCCGCCGAAGCCGCCGTGCATGTGACTTCGCCGCCCGCCGCGCTCGTTGCGCTGGAGCCGCCCAGCCTCGATCTCTACAACGGTGCGCAGTCCGGTTTCACGCTCCGGCTCAATGCCGCGCAGCCCGAGGCCATCGAAGTGGCGCTTGCGGTCAACCCCGGCGGCATCGTCGCCGTGCCGGCTACGGTCACCATTCCCGCCGGTTCGCTGCAAGCCACCTTCCAGGCGCAAGCCCTCGCGCTTGGGCAGGCGCAGATCACCGCCACCCTCAACGGCGGGAGCAAGCAGGCCACGGTCAACGTGATTCCCCAGACGCTCGCCCTCGTCTCCCTGGTTCCGGCCAGGCTTGATCTGCAATCCGGCGCGGCAGGCAGCCTGACGCTGACGGTGAACGCCGCCCAGCCGCAGGCCGTCAGCATTCCGCTGAGCGCCGCTCCCGAGAACGTCGTCCAGGTGCCCACCAGTATCCTGCTGCCCGCCGGGCAAACCAGCGTGTCGGTGCCGGTCACCGCCCTGGCGGAAGGCCAGGCGACTGTGACGGCAACTTACAGCGGCAACACGGTCTCGACCCTGGTGTCGGTGAACTCGCCACTCCCGGTGGTGACGGAAATCGCACCGGTGGCGGCCAGCACGCCCAAAGGCAGCCCGGTGAGCCTCACCGTCAAGCTCGATCGCGTGCCGAATCAGCCGCAAACCGTCGCATTGGCCAGCAGCATGCCGGATGTGGCCGGCGTCGCAGCCAGCGTGACCGTTCCCGCAGGCGCGGGCCAGGCAGACTTTGCCGTCACCGCCGCGCAGGAAGGCCAAGCGCAGATTTCCGCCAGCCTCAACGGCGGCAGCGCCCAAGCGAGCGTCACCGTCACCCCCGCCGAAGTCGTCGCCATCGCGCTTTCGCCGATCGATCACACCGCCTACATTGGCGACCGCATTCCCTACAGCGCGCAAGGCACCTATACCGACGCCAGCCAGCGCGACCTCAGCGGCGAGGTCCAGTGGTCGTCGACCAATGAGAGTGTCGCCAGCATTGGCGTCTCTGGCATGGCCGACACCCATGGGGCAGGCAGCACCCAGATTGCCGCCGCCAAGGACGGCGCCAGCCAGGCAACACCGCTTACCGTGCTGACGCCGCCGGCCTTGAGCCTTGTTGCCGGTAAAACCACCCTCAAGGAAGGTGAGAGCGCCACCGTCACCGTTACCTCCGCCGTCGCCGCGGACGACCTCGGCCTGAAAATCAGCTTTGGCGGCGGTGGCACCGGGGGCCTGCAACTGCCGGCCAGCGTGACCATCCCCGCCGGGCAGACCAGCGCCACGTTCACGGTCACCGCGCAGGGCATCGGCCAGTACCACCTCATTGTCAGCGCGCCGCGCCGCAGCGATGCCAGCATCGACTTCACCATTGCATCCGGCCTCGAAATCACCGGACTCAACCCCACCAGCGGCGAAGCCGGCAGCCTGGTTGAAATCCTCGGCAATGCTTTCGATCCGGCCTTGGCCAACAACGCTGTCGCCTTCTTTGGCAATGCAGCGGCCACGGTTGTCGAGGCGTCAGACAGCAAGCTCATCGTCAAGGTGCCGCCCACCGCGCAGACCGGCGCGATCACCCTCACCACGCCCAAGGGCACCGTATCCAGTCCCGTTTTCACCGTCATCCGCCAACAGGACTTCGCGCTCACCGCCAGCCCTGCCAGCCAGGTGTTGCTCACCGGCAGCCAGGCTGTTTACGGCCTGAGCCTGTCCAGCCTCGGCGCGCAAAACTTCACGGGTCTCGCCAGTCTCAAGGCCACCGGCCTGCCGTCCGGCGTCAGCGCCAAATTCAGCCCGGCCAACCTCGCGCTCGGCCAGGCAGGCAGCCTGATTCTGGGCGCCGCATCCGGCGCCCAGACCGGCAGCGCCAGCCTCACAATCGAAGCCACCGCGCTCGTTTCCGGCGCGCTGCAAACCCGCACAGCGCAGATCACCGTCGATGTTCAGTCCGCCGTCGGCGTCACCGGCGTCAAGGGCCGTTTCGTCACGCCGGAAGGGCAGGGCATTGCCGGCGTGCGCGTCAACGTCGACGCGAATCAAACCATTTCGGACGCCGCCGGCAATTTCCTGCTGACCGGGCTTCCGGGTGGCAAGGTCACGTTGCGCATGGACGCCACCCCCGCGCATCCGCTGTATCCGATCTGGCCCACGATTGTGGAACTGGAAACCGGCAAGCTCACCGTGCTGCCTGACTGGCCGATCAACCCGCCCCCGGCCGATGACAAATTCAGCCCGATCAGCAATGCGGTTCAGGAGCAAATCATCAGCGACCCGCGTTACCCCGGCGTCGAGGTCAGGCTGCCTGCGGGCGTGTCCATCACCGGCTGGGACGGCGTCAAGAAAACCCGTCTGGCGGTCGAGCGCATCGAAGCCAGCAAACTGCCGACGGTGCCGCCGCCCGTGCCCACCAAGGAGCACTACCAGCTGTATTTCGGCACCCCCATGGGCGGCATTCCCGACCAGCCCATCCCGGTCGCGGTGCCCAACGTCACCGGCCTGGGCCCCGGCGAAAAAACCGAGATCTGGTATTTCGACGGCAGCCCCATGGATGGGGTAGGGGAGTGGAAGATCGCCGGTACGGCTACCATTTCCGCGGATGGCCAGCAGGTCGTCACCGACCCCGGCCAGGGCATCCCGCGCTTCTGTGGCGTGTGCGGTTTGTTTGCGGCCCGGTGCGATCCGCTGCCTGAAGGGGCGCCTCCTCCGCCGCCTCCGCCGCCGGCACCTAAACCGGACGATTGCAAGAATTTATGCGAGTGCAACAAATCGGCTGATCCCGTCGAATACTATTCCGGCTACGAGAAGCCTGGTATTGGTGGCATGTCCTGCTCCGGGCTGGCGCCTGTCGAAGTGAACCTCGCCTACAACCCGGTGGATATTTACCAGGGCCGTTCGGGACTCGAAGCCTCGTTTGGCCAGGGCTGGTTCTCCAATTACGAAATCACCCTGGCGACCAGCAATCTGGTGGCCGGCAGCAAGCGCCTCATTCTGCCTGGTGGCGAGCGCATCAACTTCGCCCTGCAACCGGACGGCAGCTACATCGCGCCTGGCGATGCAGCTCACGAGGGGGCCGTGCTCAAGAAAGTGAATGGCATCTGGGAACTCAAGCACAAGGACGGCAGCTTGTGGCGCTTCGGTATGGCCGATGAAATCGGCGTCACTGCAGCCTTCCTCACCGCAATCATCGATCCGCAGGGCAATGCCAAGCAGATCACCCGCCGCAGCGACTACAAGATCACCCGCATCGGCACCGACGAGCGCGCCCACATCTACACCTACGGCCCGAACAATCTCGTCGAGAAGATCACCGACCCCGCCGGCCGCGAAATGCGCTTCACCTACACCGCGCAGAAACGCATCGAAACGGTGACCAATGCCGATGGTGGCGTCACGCGCTACACCTACGTTGGGGACAACGAGTATCCCGCCAGCCCGGTCTGCACCCAGGGCACCGACGGTCTGCGGATCAAGACCATCGAATATCCCGGCGTCAGTACCGTCACCGAGAACTTCCACGGCACCAGCCGCCGTGTGCTGCGCCAGATGTCCCGCCTGGGCGAGACACGTTTCTCCTATCAGGTCACCGGCGCCTGCATCACCCATGTCTCCGATCCGACCAAGGTCTGCACCGCCAACTGCCCGCACGAAGACAATTGGGAAGCCTTCCAGGACGGCTGGCGTTTCCATGGCGGCCAGGTTGTCGCCACCCGTCACATCGAACCCAGTGGCCGCGAAACACTGCGCCGCTTCAATGCAAAAGGCGTCGTTCTGGAAAAGATCGATTCCGACGGCGTGCAAAGAAAAAATATCCTCAATCCCCAGAACCGGGTCATCCAGAAAACCGACCTGCTCGGCCGCGTCACCCGATACGCCTACGACGCTGCCGGCAACGTCATCAGCCAGCAGGATCATCTGGGCCGCATCACCGACACCCAGTACGACCCCAAGTGGAACACGCCCACGCTCATCACCCGCTACCTGGACGACGCAAGTCCCGTCAGCACCCAGGTCCAGTACCACGCCACGAACGGCCAGCCCACCAAGCTCACCGACCCGGAAAACCGCGCCACCACGCTCGCCTACACCCCGCGCGGCCAACTCGCCAGCCTCACCGACCCCATCGGCCAGCAGACCCTGCTCGACTACAACCCCGCCGGCGACCTCGTCGAAGTGGAAGACCCCCTGGGCAACCTCACCCGGCTGGCCACGGACGGCGCCGGCCGCACCGTCAACACCACGACCCCCAAGGGCTACGACTGGCAGCAGAGCTACAACGGCAAATCCCAGCCCCGGATCGAAACCGACCCCACTGGCGGCACCATCCAGCGCGTCTACGACGATGCCGGCCGGCTCGTCAGCATCTGGGACCAGAACGGCAACCCGGTCGAACGCTACACCTATGACGCACGCGGCAACCTCGTTTCCAGAACAGACGCCCTCAACCAGAGCGATACCTACCAGTACGACGCCGCCAACCGCCTGACCCAGACCACCACCCGCAACGGCGAAGTCACCAGCTATGCGTACGACGGTCAGGACCGCCTCACCCAGATCGCCCGGCCCGACATCACCACCAGCTACAGCTACGACGCCGCCGGGCGGTTGATCCAGATACACGAAGGGTCAACCAAACTTCAATACGAATACGACCAGGCCGACCGCCTGACGAGAGAAGTGCAGGACACCCCCAACGGCTTCAACAGCGTCGAATACCAGTACGACGCGCTGGACCGCCGCATCAGCCGCAAGGTCAACGGTGGCGACGAAACCCGCTACACCTGGAACAAGGCCAACCAGCTCACCCAGATCCAGTTCCGCGGCGAGACCACCACCTACCAGTACGACGTAGCCGGACGCCTGGCCCAGAAAACCCTGCCCGGCGGCATCACCCAGACCTATCAATACGACGCTGCCAGCCGCCTCACGCAGGTGCAGTACAAAAAGGCCGACGGCACCCCCATCGACCAGCTCGACTTAGGCTACGACGCCGAAGGCAACATCACTCAAAAGAAACTCGCCAACGGCAGCCTGAATCAGGATACCGCGCTGACCGCCAGCTTCGATGCCGCCAACCGCATGACGGGGATTAACGTCAGCGGCAACACCTATGCGCTTGCCTACGACGCCAACGGTAATCTCATCGGCAAGACCAACACGGCGGACGCCAATGACAGCACTGTCTATACGTGGGATGCGCGGAACCGGCTCTCCGGGATTACCGCGCCTGGCCTCGCGGCATCGTTCCAGTACGACCCGCTGGGTCGGCGCATCGAGCGCACTGTCAACGGCGAAACCACCAGCTACCTCTACGACGGCATCCAGGCCATCGGCGAGGTGAGGGCGGGGCAGACTACGGCGCTGCTGACGGGGTTGAGTATTGATGAAGCCATTGCGCGCTATGCGTCGAGCGGCCGGCTCGCGCAGCTCACCGACCAGCTGGGCAGCGTCATGCGCCAGATCGACGAAGCGGGGGCGACGCAGAGCCGGACGGCATACAGCCCGTATGGGGAGGCGACGACCACGGGAGACGATGGGGGGAATAGCACGGAGTACACCGCAAGGGAGAATGACGGGACGGGTTTGTATTTCTATCGGGCGCGGTATTACGATCCGGTGTTGAAGCGGTTCATCTCCGAGGATCCGATTGGGACGGCCGGCGGCGTAAACCTATATGCATATGTCGAGGGGAATCCGATCAACATGGTTGATCCAACCGGCGAAGTCGGTATTGTCGGCGGACTGGTCGGTGCGGGGATTGAAATCGCCATCCAAGGTTACAAGAATTACCAGGATGGCTGCGACATTTTCGATGTAGACAACTACGATTGGTGGGACGTGGGGATGGCGGGGGCAGTTGGCGCGCTTGCCCCTGGTATGCTAAACGTAGGCAAAACAGTTTGGAAGTCTGGGAATGCCATTCGAACTATTGCGTCTCAAAGTGCCAATACGGCGAACCGCGCAGCAAAGAACGCACGTCGCATAGCTGCGCATAAAAACCAAATAAAGGACATTGTGACGACCCAAGCGGCTTACCAAGGCGGTAAAGCAATTGTAAAGGCGATAAATGGAGCTGGAGGCCAATGCGGGTGCCGTAATTGACATGAGGAAGATTCATATTTACGCGCTCGGAATATTCGTTCTGGGCGTGTCTCATGAATGGCTGAGAGGCACGTTTAGCGGGGCGACCTCACTTGCCATTGCGATTTTCTATTTACTTCTTCTACGCTTTGCTGCCGAAAAATGGGGTAAGTAGTGGCCAGCTCACAAAGATGATCTAGAATAAATGGGGTCAGACACGATTAATTTAGAAACGGGCCAGGCTCGCAATAAAAATTGACCGCTTTCCATAACGCTGCCCGCCGCGTCCTGCGCCAGACATCCAGCCTCGGCGAAACCCGTTTCGCCTATCAGGTCACCGGCGCCTGCATCACCCACGTCTCAGACCCGAGCAAGGTCTGCACCGCCAACTGCCCGCACGAAGACAGCTGGGAAGCCTATCAGGACGGCTGGCGCTTCCATGGTGGCCAGGTCGTCGCCACCCGCATGATCGAGCCGTCCGGTCGCGAGACCCTGCGCCGCTTCAATGCCAAGGGCACCGTACTGGAACTGCATGACGCTGACGGCGTGCAAACCAGGAATGTGCTCAACGCGCAGGGCAAGGTTGTCCGGAAAATCGACCTGATGGGCCGCGTCACCCAGTACGCCTACGACGCCGCCGGCAACGTCATCAGCCGTCAGGATCCGCTCGGCCGCATTACCGACAGCCAGTACGACCCCAAGTGGAACACGCCTACGCTGATCACCCGCTACCTCGACGACGGCAGCCCGGTCACCGGCCAGGTCCAGTACCACGCCACCCATGGCAAGCCGCCCGCATCGTCGACCCCGAGCTGCGCCAGGTCACACTCGGCTACACCACTCGCGGCGAGCTCGCCAGCCTGGCCGACCCCCTCGGCCAGCTGACCCTGCTCGACTATAACCTGGCCGGCGACCTCGTCGAAGTGGAAGACCCCCTGGGTAACCTCATCCGGTTGGCTACCGACGGCGCCGGCCGCACCGTCAACACCACCACCCCCAAGGGCTACGACTGGCAGCAAAACTGGAACGGTAAATCGCAGCCGCGGGTCGAAACCGACCCCACCGGGGGCAAGGTCGAGCACGTCTACGATGATGCCGGGCGGCTCGTCAGCATCTGGGACCAGAACGGCAACCCGGTCGAACGCTACACCTACGACGACCGCGGCAATGTCACCGCCAGGACCGACGCCCTCAACCAGAGCGACACCTACCAGTACGACGCCGCCAACCGGCTGATCCAGATCACTACCCGCAACGGCGACGTCACCAGCTACACCTACGACGGCCAGGACCGCCTCACCCAGGTCGCCCGGCCCGACAGCACCACGAGCTACAGCTACGACGCCGCCGGCCGCCTGATCCAGGTACAGGAAGGCGCCACCCGGCTGCAGTACGACTACGACACCGCCGACCGCCTGGTGCGCGAAGTGCAGGACACCCCCAACGGGTACAACAGCGTCGAATACCAGTACGACGCGCTCGACCGCCGCGTATCGCGCAAGGTCAACGAACAATCGGGGACAGACCACGGTTTCCTGCACGCAGGCGAACGG
>JAHYJF010000431.1 GCA_019428955.1 Burkholderiaceae bacterium | reverse complement strand
ACGCGCGCAGCTTGCGCCGGTCGAACTCGGTGCGCGTGCCGTTGCGCTTGACCACCGCCGGCAGCGACAGTTCGATGCGCTCGTAGGTCGTGAAGCGCTTCTCGCATTGCAGGCATCGGCGGCGGCGGCGAATGCTGTCGCCCTCGTCGGACTCGCGGGTCTCGACGACCTGGGTGTCGGGATGATCACAGAACGGGCAGCGCATGTCGCCGCATTCTGGCATGGCGGATGCCGAGGGACGACACCGGAATGGCCGAATCCTTCCGCATCGGCCATCCGCGTGCCCAGCGGGTCAGTCGTTTCCAATCCGTAGATGAGTCTGAATCGGTTAGCCCGGAGTCGGTGTTGATGTGTGCAGCCGCCGGCCGGCGGGTACCCGGCGTCAGCCGGGCTGTGCACATCTGCACGGGCTCGTGGGCTCGAGTCAAGCAGCGGTTCGGGTGAGCCGTCGGTTGATGGATTCAAACAATGCCGCCCGGGCTTTTTGCAGCTGGTCGGCGGCCTCATTGTCGCTCATGGCCCGCGCCTGGGTTTGCAAGGCTTGCAGGGTGATCTCTGGGCGCAGATTGCGACACGCGGGGCTCAAGCTGGCGAGCTTCTCCAGCGGCGTTTGCACGAGGTGCTGCGGGTAGCGCTTGAGGACTTTGCCTTTGGCGTCGGTGCGCTCCTCGGCGAACAGACATGGACGGTGCAGATTCAGGTACGGGTTCAGGTACTGACGGCAGAACGCGTTGACCGGCGCAGCAAAGCGCTGCGGGATGTGGCTGTAGCCCAGGAACTTGCGCACGACCGCGCCGTTCTTGGTCTCGGCCAGGGCGTTGTCGTTGGAGCGCCGGGGCCGCGACTTGGTCAGCTCGGCGTTGAGCTTGCCCAGCATTCGGGCGACACGGTGATTGATGTACTCGCTGCCGTTGTCGGCATGCACACCGAGGATCGTGAAGGGAAAGGCGGCAAGCAGTTCGGCGAGCACGGGCAGCAGGTACGCCTCGGAGATCTTCTCGCAGCTCGCCACCACTTCCCACTGCGTCACGCAGTCCACCGCATTGATGTGATACACGCCCTTGGCGCCGTCCTGATCGCCCTGGTGCACGCTGTCGATCCGGATGAAGCCGGCGCGCCCCTCGGGGCGTGGTGCCCGGCGCACACCGATCGAGACGGCCTTGCCGGCCCGGGTGCCTTGCCAGCTCACCCGCGCGCCCTGATAGCGCGGCGTCGCGCGCAGGTTGTACAGGTGAGCCACGGAGATCGCGGCCAGCCGCTCGTAACGGGCATCGCCATAGAGCTGCCAGGCGCGCTGGAACAGTCGCTTGGCCGCCAGCCCGCTGGGGGTGTCATGCAGCGCGTCGGTGTGCGCCATCAGCAGCACGTCTGCTTCGGTATAGCGCCGGTGAAACCCCGCCACCGGCGCCCGGCGTTGGCCCAGCGGGGCATGGGCCAGGAATCGCCCGATCAGGCGCACCAGATGCTGGCGCGAATAACCGCTGGTGTGCTGCAGGTAGCGCACCACCACGCCCTTGTGCTGGCGTGGCAAACCACCATAGCCGAAGCGGCCAAGCACCCGGCGTACGTGCGCTTGCCGCTCTGACTCGCCACCCGGCACCCGGGGCGCGATCCCGGCCGTGCCCGCCAGGAACTGCTCCAGAGCCTCGATGCTGTCGAGGCGCTCTTCTTGCATGTCGATCACCATGTCCCAATGATCGACGCCGCACGCCGTTACCGCTTCAGACTCATCTCATGTTGGAAACACGAAACCACGTCCAGACTCATCTCATATTGGAAAAGACTGGGTCTTGAAACCCGATGAAGAAACCAGTAGATTAGCCAAGTCTGACTAACTTTGAATCCCGGCGCGCCGGCATGCCGCCCGCTGCCGTTCTGGAGGCGCCCGCCATGCTTACCGTGAACATGCTGGAGGCCAAGACGAATCTGTCGCGACTCGTCGAAGCGGTCGAAACCGGTGAAGAAACCGAAATCGTCATTGCGCGAAACGGGCGGCCGGCGGCGAGACTGGTATCGATCGCCGCGCAGCCGACCGGCAAACGAATCGGCGTGGCCAAGGGCAAGTACCTGATCCCGGAAGACATCGACCGGGACGACGAAGCGATCGCGTCGATGTTCATCGGAAAATAGCGATGCGCGTGCTGCTCGACACGCATATCGCGCTTTGGGCGATCACCGACGATG
>JAHYJF010000430.1 GCA_019428955.1 Burkholderiaceae bacterium | reverse complement strand
GTGCAGGCTCCAGGCGAAGGGGGTCGCGCGGGCAGCCGTGATCGCCGCGGCGAGGCGGTGGGGCCAGTCGGGGGGACGGGGCATGGGGGCTACTGTGGCTTGGTGTCAGTCCGGTGGAGGCCTGGTTTGGCCCAGCTCTTGCCGATCAAAAAATGTATCTGAGGACGATCCGGTGAATGATGCCGTTGATCGCCCCTTGGCTAGCTGCGCGTGTGATCGCGCGGGCACGTCGAAAAGACCAGGAGCCGCGGTCCTGCCGGGGTCGCGAAACTGGCATGCCCAGATCCAGACTGCGTGCCTGGTGGCACAAGTGCATCGGCGGCACTCGCGTTTGGGTGCCAATCGCAGGATCCAGTCCTAGGTGGCCAGAATGTTTATGAACGACCAGGGATCGCTTTCATCGATCTCTTCCTCGAATTGGCTCCACCTCTCGGTGAGCGGCGTCCAGTCGGTGTACTGCGCCGTGACCGTGCCGAGGTAAGGCCTCTGAATCTCAAGACAGCGGGCATGATCCATCTCGTCGGTTTCCACGATCCCGGCATTCGGGTTCTCCAACGCCCACACCATGCCCGCAAGGACGGCCGAAGAGACCTGTAAACCGGTCGCGTTCTGGAACGGCGCCAAGTCGCGCGCCTCGTCAATCGTGAGGCTCGAGCCATACCAGATCGCGTTCTTCGCGTGGCCATAAACCAGCACGCCCAGCTCATCCATGCCGTCCACGATTTCGTCCTGGTGAAGGATGTGGTGCTTGTCCTGGATTTTTCCTGACCCGAACGCTTCGTGAAGCGACAGAACGGCATCGTCGCAGGGATGATAGGCATAGTGGCAGGTAGGCCGGTATTGCAGATCTTCGCCCTCATGAACGGTATAGTAATCCGAAATCGAGATTGCCTCGTTGTGGGTCACGAGGAAGCCATGCTGTGGCCCGTGGGTCGGGCACCAGGAATGCACCCGGGTGATAGCTCCCGCCCGAGCCAGCCAGATCGCTGCCTTGCAGCCCGAGCTGTGGTGGTTTCCGTCTTCGGGAAACCAGCGCTCATGTGTGCCCCAGCCAAGCTCTGCAGGCTGAAAGCCTTCGGCAATGAAGCCTTCAGTCGACCAGGTGTTGACGAAGGTACCGATCTGCTTGCGTCGCGACGATTGCTGGGTATCTCGCTCTGCAATGTGGATGCCCTTGACGCCAAGCGTTTGCATCAACTTCGCCCAGCCAGCGCGGGTCGAGGGCACAGAGGTGCGAAGCCCGGTGTCCTGCGCGATGGTCATCAGCGCCTCTTTCACGAACCAGCTCACCATTCCGGGGTTCGCGCCGCAGCACGAAACTGCGGTCGTGCCGCCCGGATTTCGAGCTTTCTCGTCGCGCACCGCCTGGCGGAGAGCGTAATTTGTGCGCCGCGCATTATCTCTGGTCTCGAAGTAGAAGCCCGCCCAGGGCTCGGTTACGGTATCGAGATAGAGAACACCCCATTCCCGACAAAACCTCATGATGTCGAGCGAGGAGGTGTCGACCGACAAGTTCACGCAAAACCCCTTGCCCCGCTCGAAGACACTGCCGAGAACTTCCTGATAGGTCTCGCGCGTCAGCGCCTTTTCGATATGGCGGACACCATGCTGCTTCAGAAAGGCGCGCGCGTTCGGGTTCGGCTCAATGACAACAAGCGACCTTGAATCAAAGACAAGATGTCGCTCGATCAGCGGCAGCGTGCCGCGCCCTATCGAACCGAAGCCGATTATCACGATAGTGCCGTCGACCTGGCCGTGAATTGGATAATCTGGCATCGAACCTCCGCTCCGGGCTGAATCAGTTCCCGACAACTTTAATTTGCAGTCACCGCTCCCGAAGCCTCGCAACCCGGTTGAAAGTCGTTCAGGTCGAACCCAGGCATACAGTCATTCGGGTCCTGCATGGTCGCAAATATCGGCCGAATGGCAGGCCGCAGGTCATGGGCTAGCGTATCGATGTCTTGCGGGCAAGCCGCGTTTGGCGCGGTTATTCGTCGCCTCACCCCCGCCCCCATGTCACCTCCTTGTCCTGAATCGCGGTGACGTATTCGAACCCTTTGTCGCCGGGGTGCAGCGCCTGCTGGCTTTCATGGGTGTAGCGCCAGCTGCGCGGCGTGGTGAGGTCGATGAGGCGGGACTCGTAGCTCAACGTGATGGTGCAGGTGGCGGCGTCGTCGGTGATCTGCG
>JAHYJF010000429.1 GCA_019428955.1 Burkholderiaceae bacterium | reverse complement strand
CAACCAGGATCGCCTGACGTTTCGCACCGCGGGGCCCAGCCTCGGTCACCTCGTTGGCGCAGTGATGGATGATGGCGGTGCGGGGCAGGGCAAAGCGCAGCGCCTGAACCACCGCGCGCTGCAGATCGGCCTCGGGGGTGCCGCGACGCGTCATTGTGCGGCCCTCCCACTGTCTTCGCGCTGGGCGCGCGCTACCCCCCGCCGTGCGTCGATCACCACCAGCAGCCTCTGTGCGTCCTTGCGCTCGGCCGCAGTGTCGCCATGGGCGACCAGGACATTGCAGGCGAGGCGGATCAGGTGGTCGCTGTGATGGGCGACATCGGCGATGACGGCGCGGGCCTCGGCGAGGCGGTCAGCGGGCCAGCCAGCATTTTGAGGGATATGGGTCATTTCCGCCCCCCGGCCGTCTTGGCCCGAGGCATCTCCTGCGCGGCCAGCCAGTCTTGCACGGCCCGACGGCGATAGAGCACCATGCGCCCAGCGCGCACGCAGGGCGGGCCGAAGCGCCGTGCTTCCCAACGCCCCAGCGTGTCGACGGTGACGCTCAGCGCATCGGCCAGGTCCTTGCGGGTGATCCAGCCCGAAAGCAGGGCTGCGCTGGCTATCTCCGTTTCTGTCTTTGGTTGAATCATCTCTGCCTCCTGATTGCCGTCCGGGATGGGCGGTCGTCGTCAGGAACCGAGAGCAGATCGGCAGGGGTGGCGGGGTGGCGCAGGGTGGCGCTCATTTGCCGGGACCAGTGCCACCCCTTGTTTTATTGACGTTTTCAAACTGCCGATCCGAACGCCTGCCGAGTCGTTGCATGCGCCCGAATGTCAAGAACGGAGTTTGATTGTGTTTCCTGTTTGTTCCGAGTTTCATCCAAAGGGCGAGTCGTTTCGCAGGGCTGACAGGAGAGGGGGGGGCAGGGATGGCCGAGATCATTTTTGAACGGCGGCGTCTGATCTTTTCCCGTCCTCTTGCCGTCACGGTTTTCCCGCCCGGCTGATCCCTGATTTCCCCGACGACCAGGCTTCTGGCCGCCTCCATCCGGAGAGCGGCGCGATGGCCTGTTTTCAAATCATCAAAAAAAGGAGTTGAGGCATGGCACTACCCCCCCGCGTCCATTTCACGTTGCTTGAAGCCGCCGCCCGCTGGGACTGTTCGCTGGCCGACATCGCAGGCTGGGCGTCGGTCGGACGGTTCGACATCGTCACGGCGATCCCGCCGGTGACGCGCGGGCGGCAGATCGTCGCCGGTTATGTCGTGGTCTCGGTCACGGACATCATGCAGATGTTCCGGCGCTGCGGCTCCGGGCCGACCAAAAGCACCCTGCGGCGGGTTCGGCTGGGGGATCAGGACGACTGGATCATGATTGCTGACCCGGCCGAACGGATCGAGGTGACGCTGGTCGACCTGCTGATCATGGCCGACGAAGTCCGCCGGTTCGAGGCAGATTGCGACCTGCTGCGCCGCCCGGCATCGCACATCGGCTCGACCGCGCGCTATGACTGGGAGGGGATGTACATCACCCTGATGGTGCGCATCCACGATCAGGGCCTGCCCGCGACCCAAGCGGAGTGGCTGGGCGAAGTGCAGGAGTGGTTCGTCGCCAACGGCGATGGCGGGGAAGTGCCGGATGAGCGAACGATCCGCCGCAGGCTGACCCCGATCTGGAAAGCGCTGCGGGGATCCTGCTGATCACCGTCATGGCGTGCGCGGCTGATCGTCAGGCCGACTTCCGCGCCTCATCGGCATCATGCACCAGCTTCGGCCGGGGCCGGAAGGCGCTGGCCACGGCATCGACACCGGCGCGCAAGGGCGAGTCCATCAGATGGGCATAGCGCTGGGTGGTCTGGGTTTGGCTGTGGCCCAGCAGTTTGCCGATCATTTCCAGCGATGCGCCGCCGCTGACCAGCAAGGATGCAAAGGTGTGGCGCAGGTCATGAATCCGGACATCCGGGATCCCCACCACCTTCTGGATCGCCGCCCAGAACCGACGGATTTCCTTCACCGGCTGGCCCGGCACGTCGCCGGGAAACAGCAGGGCGCAGCCTCGCGGTACCAGCAACTGGCGCTGGCGCACGATGGCGGCCGCCTCATCGGAAATCGGCAGGCGGTGGATTTTCCGCTGTTTGGTCATGCTGGCGGGCTTTGACCAGCTCAGATGCTCGAGGTTGAAATGTTCGAACCGCGCCTGGCGCACCTC
>JAHYJF010000046.1 GCA_019428955.1 Burkholderiaceae bacterium | reverse complement strand
GGGGTGAAGCTGAGCACTGCCGCGACCTCGGCCCCGGCGCCGCGCAACTGCTCCGCGACGTACCACAGCAGCGGACCGCCGCCGGCCAGCACCAGCGGTCCCGACGGGATTTGGCCGCTCGTCTTGAGCATGGTCTGGGCGGCGCCGGCCGTCATCACCCCAGGAAAGGTCCATCCCGGTATCGGCACGGCGCGCTCGTACGCGCCGGTCGCGATCATTACCGCGCCGGCCCGCACCACGTAGGCGCCCGTTCCAGGGCCGAGCAGAGTTGCGCTGCCGTCACTGGCGATCTCGAAAACCATGGTCTGTGGCCGGAAATCGGCGCCGCTGGCCATGAACGACTCGGCAAGTGTCCGACCCGCCAGGTAGTCGGGCCCCAGCAGGCGCGCGCGCTGCGGCCGCCCGGCATTGGCCAGCACGCCGCGGTAGATCTGGCCGCCGGGTTCGCTGTTCTCGTCGGCGACGATCACGCGCAACCCGCAACTGCGCGCCGCGACCGCGGCGGCCATGCCGGCCGGGCCGGCACCGATGATCAGGAGGTCGGTCGCTTCCATCACGCCAGCTTGGCGGGGCCGCGCTGGCGCGCGATCCGCATACCGTCTCGAACCGGAACCAGGCAGGCCTGGCGATTGGGGATGCCGTCGACCTCGGCCAGGCATTCGAAGCACACCCCCATCAGGCAGTAGGGCGCGCGCGCCTGCTCGCCAACGGTGTGGGTGCGGTAGTCGGTGCCAAAGACGCGCAGCAGCACGCCGGCGACGGTTTCGTCGGCCTGGGCCGCAACGCTCTGGTTTTCGACCACCACGGTGATCGCCTCGGCTTCTGGTTCAGTGCACGGTTTGAGCATTTTCAAAGCGCCTCGAACTGAAGGCGGTAAGTTCATCCGGAATTCGCCCGGCGGCGATCGCCGGGGCCAGCCGACGGGCATGGGCTGCGGCCAGCGTGATGCCACTGTGCGCGGTGACCACGTACGCGCCGGGATGGTTCGGGACCTGCTCGTAGATCGGATAACCGTCGGGGGTCATCACGCGCAGCGCGCCCCAGCCGCGCACCACGCGCAGGCCGGCCAGGAACGGGAAGGCAGTGGTCGCCATCCGTGCCACCTCGCGGATGCCGCTGCGCTCGACGCCATCGTCCTCGCCGACATCCTCGCTGGTGACGCCCATCAGGATCGAGCCCTCGGGGGTCTGGCGCACCAGGTTCGAGGTCACCTGGAAACGCGGTGCGATGCGCTCGGTCACCAGGATCTGGCCGCGATCCGGTCCCACCGGCACCGTCATCCCGAGCATCGCGCCCAGCGGTTTGCAGCCCAGCCCGGCGGCGATCACCAGCCGCTCGCAGCCGAGCGCCTCGCCATTGACGGCCAGTTCAAATCCGCCGCCCGGAGTGGCCTTGATGGCGCTCACCGAGCAATTGGTGCGGCGCTCGGCGCCGGCGCCGGGCAGCGCACGATGGAGCGCATGGAGTAGCGCCAGCGGATTGACCTCACCGTCGTCCTCGCTCCAAGAACCACCGGCCACGTGCGGTCCGATGCCGGGCATCACCCGTTCGATCGCGGCGCGATCGAGCAGTTCGGCGCGGTAGCCTTCGACGCCGGCTTCCTCGTGCAGGCGGGCGATCAGGGCCTTGTGGCCCTCGAACTCCTGCTCGCCGAGCGTCAGCCAGACCCCGCCGGTGCGGCGATACCCGCAATCGACGCCGGTGCGATCGCGCAACTCGGCGGTGAAGTCGGTATAGAGATCGGCTGAAGCCAGCGACCAGCGGGCATAGGGCCGCATTCCGAGTCCCTTGCCGTGGACCCACACCAGGCCGAAGTTGCCCCGCGAGGCGGGCTTGGCGGTATCCGGGCCGTCGAGCACCAGGGTGCGCAGGCCCTGCGTCGCCAGGCCGTAGGCCACCGAGGAGCCGATGATTCCGGCGCCGCAGACGATCACATCGGCGCGTTTCATCGGGCCGCTTCCGCCAATTCCGCGGCTGACCCCTGGTGTGCCATGGGGGTGCCGGTCATGAACCTTGGCGCAAGCCCGGGGTCGTCATGACTCGGCGATGGCGGACTGTCCGAACCCGTCGGAAAGCGTAGTCACTGCGCTCGCCTGGGGGCGCGCATCTTCAGCACAGCAGATGCGGTTGCGGCCCTGCGCCTTGGCCCGGTAGAGCGCGTGATCGGCACGTGCAATCAGGCTGGTGGAACTCTCAGCCTTTGCCCATTGTGCGATGCCAATTGAGGCGCTGATCGTCAGTCCCTGAAGGAACGGAATGCGCAATTGCTCGATCGCAACGCGTATCCGGTCACTGACTGCCAGCGCCTGATCATGCAAATCGACGCTGAGCAGCACCGCGAATTCTTCTCCGCCGATGCGGGCCACGTAGTCGAGCGTGCGGATGGAATCACGCAGGCACTTCCCTACCTGGACGAGAACCTCGTCGCCGACCGGATGGCCGAACCGATCATTGACCTGTTTGAAATTGTCGAGGTCGATCAGGTTGAGCGTTTCCAGCGCGGGTTGCACTCGCTCCGGCTGGCGCAATGCGATCGTTGCGATGATCGCCAGATAACCCAGCAAGCCGACCACTCCGACGCGCGCCATCTGGCGAAAATTCAAACGCAGGATGCCAAAGAGCAGCGGCACGGGCAGGAACATCAGGAACGCGCCGCGCGCTTCGTCGGCCTGGGAGATGAGCGCCATCGCGGCAAACATCGCAAAGATCAACTGGATCTCGGTCATGCTCGGATCCTTGAACCGCAGGTTCCAACCGGTGCGCAACATGATGAAGACTGCACTGGTTACTACCAAAGCGCCCAAGGCCCACCATGCTGGAATCCATCGCGGCAGGAAACCGAGCCTGGCGTACGCCTGCGCGATCGCGCCGCAGGCGACGTAGGTCAGGACCGACATCATGAAGCGACGCATTCGCAGCGCTTGTCTTGCGGCGATTCCGGTGTCGCGCACCTTCGATCTCCTGTGAATAAACAAGGCCGGTCATCGCGCGCTAGTGACAGCCGCTGTCGGCTCGTGGCCCGCGCAGGTCATTGTAAGCAATACAGCGGCGCCCTGTTGAGTCGTCGTGGCGGGCCCCGATCTCCAAACCACTGATATCCTGCGCTCCATGAGTCCCAAAGGATCCAACAGATGAAGCGAGGGACGCCCCGATATGGGCGCTGCAATCCGCATTGACCGGCTCGGCGCTGGCCTGACCACCATCGTGGTGATGGCGTGGTTTGCTGGCACCGCATGGGCGCGCGCGTTGATGCTCGCGGACGAGGGGCGCTACGTCGGTGTGGCGTGGGAGATGCTGCGCTCCGGTAACTGGCTAACTCCGACGCTCAACGGCTTGCCCTACTTCCACAAGCCGCCGCTCTTCTACTGGATCACGGCCGGCGCGCTGGAGTTGCTCGGACACCACGAATTCGCCGCGCGCGTCGCCCCCATCCTCGGAGCCACGCTGGGCGCGATGGCCTTGTTCCTGTTCCTGCGCCGCTGGGCCAGCGCGCGCACCGCCCGCGCCACCCTGGCGGCCTTGCTGGTGCAACCCCTGTGGTTCCTCGGCGGGCAGTTTGCCAACCTCGACATGCTGGTCGCCGGTTGCATCACCGCCACCATTGTCTTGCTGGCCCACGCGGCGCTGAGTGCGGAACAGGGCCAGCCCCATCGCGGCGCGCTGGCCGCTGCTTACGCGGTGGCGGCCGCGGGCGTTCTCTCCAAGGGTTTGATCGGCTTCGTTCTGCCGGCAATGGCGATCTTCTTCTGGCTGCTCCTGGCCAGGCGCTGGCGGCTGCTGCCGAGGTTGCTGTGGTGGCCGGGGTTCGCGATCTTTCTCGCACTGGTCGCGCCCTGGTTCGTGGCGATGCAGCAGCGCTTCCCCGAGTTCCTGAATTACTTCTTCATCGTCCAGCAGTTCGACCGCTTTGCGAGCACCGGGTTCAACAACCGCCAGCCCTTCTGGTTCTACCCGGCGGTGCTGGCGATCTTCTTCCTGCCGTGGCTGCCCTGGCTGGCGCGCTCGGTCAGGCTTCGCTACCTGCCGGTCGACTCGCAACCAGCAGTGCGCTTGCTGATGCTGGTGTGGGCAGTTGCGATCGTGGTGTTCTTCTCGATCCCGCGCTCCAAGTTGCTGGGCTACGTGTTGCCGGCGGTGCCACCGCTGGCCTTTCTGGTGGCTGAAGGCTTCCTGCGGGGCGTGGCGGTGGCGCACAAATCACGACGGCTCTGGTCGCTCAGCGCGGGACTCGTGGCGGCGCTGGTAATAGCTATCGTGGCGTGGTTGGCGGTGCTTCAGCCCAATTCGACGCGCAGTTTCGGTGCGGCGCTGAGCGCGCAGCGAGCGCCCGGGGAGCCGATCTACATGCTCGATCGTTATTACTTCGATCTACCGTTCTACGCGCGCCTGGTTGCGCCAGTCTCAGTGGTTGACGAGTGGAACGATCCCGCAACGACTCGCCACGACGGTCCGGCCAAGGAACTCGCCGACGCCGGCAGCTTTGACCGAGCGCTCGCCGCAGCAGTCCTGGTCGATTCAGCTGCTTTGCCCAAGCGCTTGTGCAGTTCGCCGGTTTCCTGGGTTATCGGGCGCTCGTCGAGCGCCGACAAGTACCCGTTCCTGAGCTCCGCCGCGATCGTCCATACCCGCGACGACAAGACTCTCTGGCGGGTAGACACCCAGACTGCGGGGCTTCGCAGCGTGCTGGATTGCAGCTGATTCGGGCAACGCCAGCGCGCGTTCAGCGCCCCCCGCCAACCTCGACCAGCGTACCGTTGACGTAGGACGCCTGCGGCGAGGCGAGCCAGAGGATCGTCTCGGCGACCTCCTCGGCGCTGCCGGCGCGCCCCATCGGCACGCCACCCGAGAGCCGCTCGAGCCGGTCCGGGGCGCCTGCCATGGCGTGGAGTTCGGTTGCGATCAGTCCCGGGCGTACCGCGTTGACGCGAATTCCCTCGCGCGCGACTTCGCGCGCCAGTCCGAGCGTCAGGGTGTCGGTGGCGCCCTTGGTGGCGGCGTAGTGGATCCATTCACCGGCGCCGCCGATTTCGGCCGCGCGCGAGGAGACGTTGACGATCGCACCGCCCCGCCCGCCGCTCACCGTCGACATCCGGCGCACCGCTTCGCGGCAGGCCAGGAAGTAGCCGATGACGTTGACATCGAACACCTGGCGCAGGGTCGCGGTGTCGATGTCGGCCAGGCGCCGGATCGGCCCGGTGATGCCGGCATTGTTGACCAGCACGTCGGGCGCGCCGAACTCACGGTCGCTGGCTGCAAAAAGCTTGTTCACCCCTTCTTCGGTTCCCATGTCGGCCTGCACGGCGAGCGCGCGGCCGCCCGCGGCCGCGACCGCCGCAACCACGGCATCGGCCCGCGCGCTGTTGCCGAGATAGCTGAAGCACACCGCATAGCCGTGCTGTGCAGCCAGGATCACGGTTGCCGCGCCGATGCCCCGGCCGCCACCGGTCACCACCATCACCGGGCTCATCGCGGGTCTCCGGTGTCGACCTTGAGCCCTTGCGCCTCGACGCCGTCGACGAGGCAGATCTCGTCGTTGTCGGAAGTGTCGCCGGTAACGCCGATCGAGCCGATGATGGCGCCGCCGTCGTCGCGAATCAGCGCGCCGCCGGGCAGGGGCACCATCCGGCCGCTGGACATCGCATTCATGGCGGTGAAGAACGCCGGCATTTTCTCGGCGCGGCGGGCGAGCTCACGCCCGCCGAAACCCATGCCGAGCACTGCCCAGGCCTTGCCGATCGCTATGTCGGGACGCAGCAGGCTCGAGCCGTCGGAGCGCTTGAGCACCTTCAGGTTGCCGCCGGCGTCGAGAATCGCCACCGTGAGCGGATGGAATTTCATCTCGCGGCCCTTCTCGAGGGTCCGATCGGCAATGGCATCGGCTTGGGCAAGGGTGATCGAGTTCATGGTCTTCCTTTCTGTTGAGTTGTTTCAGTCCTGGCACTGGCCGCGATCCAGGCGGGCCATTTCGGCCAGAACTGCGCACACGGCGGCGGTGTCCTGGCTGCCGCGGCCCTGGGCCATCGCGGCGGTATAGATCGCTGCCGAAGCGGCGAGCAGCGGGGTCGGGCAGTTCAGCCCGGTGGCGAACTCCGAGATGATCTTCATGTCCTTCTGCCAGGTCTCCACCTTCATGGTCGCCGGCTCGTAGCGGTCGGCAATCATCTGGGGGCCGCGGACGCTGAACATCCGCGAGCCGCCTGCGCCGTCGCCCACCACCCGGTAGATGGTCGCGGGGTCGAGCCCGGCCTTCATGCCCAGCACGAAGGCCTCTGCCGCGGCGACATTGTGGATTGCCACCAGCAGGTTGGCGATGAGTTTCATCCGCGTGCCGTTGCCGAATTCTCCGAGGTCGTGGTGCGCACGGGCGAAACCCTCGAACACCACCGCGCAGCTGGCGATGGCCGCGCTCTCGCCGCTGGCGTAGACCAGCAGGTCCTTGACCGCCGCCTGTGCCCCGGTGCCGCTCAAAGGGCAATCGAGCATCGTCAGCTCCGGTGCCGCGGCGTCACGCACGCGCAGCTTGTCCTCGAGGGGCAGGGTGCTGGCCTCGATCAGGATCCGCCCCTTGCGGCCAGCCGCGAGGATGCCGTCGTCGGCGAGGACGACCGCGTCGAGCGCCTTGACGCTGGGCAGGACACTGATGATTACTTCCGCCGCCTCGGCTACTGCGCGCGGCGATGAGGCCGGTTTGCCGCCAGCTGCGCGCAGGGCCTCGAGCGGTTGCGCGGCGACGTCGAATCCGACCACCTCGAAGCCGGCCGCCAGCAGGTTGACCGACATCGCGTGGCCCATGATGCCCAGGCCAAGCATCCCGACCGTCGCCTGTCTTGCAGTATTCATCGTTGCGTCAATTCCTCAGAGCAGTGATGGAAGCCAGGTGCTGATCGCCGGGAACGCGATGACCAGCGCCAGCGCAACCAACAGCAGCAGCGTGAACGGCAGCGCACCAGTGAAGATTTCCTCCAGTCTGACCGATTCGCCGAGCGCGGACTGCATCGCGAAAGCAACCATCCCGAACGGCGGGGTGAGCAGGCCGATCTCGATGGAGATGATGGCGACCATGGCGAACCAGATCGGGTCATAGCCGAGCTTGATGATCACCGGATACATGATGGGAATGGTCAGCAGCAGGATCGATACCGAGTCGATGATCATCCCGAGCATCAAAAACACCAGGACGAAGGCCATCACCAGGACGATCGGTGCCACCGGCAAGACGGCTGCCCATTCGCTCAGGGCGGCCGCCAGTCCCGATATCGTCAGCATGCGGCTGTACATCTGCGCCGCGATCAGCAGCAGGAAGATGCTCGCGGTCGCGCGCCCGATCTCGGCCAGCACTGCCACGCCCGATGTCCAGCTCAGTTGGCGCGCCATGATCGCCAGGATCAGCGCACCCGAGGCGCCGATCGCGCCGGCTTCGGTCGGCGTGAAGAACCCGCCGTAGAGGCCGCCCAGCACCAGGCAGATCAGCAGCACGACCCCCCAGGGCTTGACCGCCGCCCGGACCATGCTCTTGAAAGTCAGCGGCGGCAGGGCACTCGGGTCGCCGGCGATCCGGGGATTCAGCCGGACGCGCACCCAGATGCCGGCGGAGAGCACCGCCGAGACCAGCAGGCCGGGGCCGATTCCGGCGGCGAACAGCCGGCCGATCGACTGCTCGGTGAGCACGCCGTAGACGATCATCAGGATCGACGGCGGGATCAGCATGCCGAGGATCGCGCTGCCGGCCACGATGCCGAAGGCGAACTTGCGGTCATACTTGATCCGCAGCATCTCCGGGATTGCCAGCTTGGAGAACACTGCCGCCGAGGCCACCGAGACTCCGGTGATGGCCGCAAAGATCGCGTTGGCGATCACCGTGGCAATGCCCAGGCCGCCGCGGATCCTCCCGAGCAGGGCCTCCGCCGAGTCGAACAGGTCGCGGGTCGCACCCGAGAGGTTGGCGAGCAGCCCCATCAGCACGAACAGCGGGATCACCGCGAAGACGTAGTCCATTACCGATTGGTAGGCGGTCGTGTTCAGCAGGCTGACCGCGACAGCGAACTTGCCGGTAATCGCCCAGATCCCGATCACGCTGAGCAGGGCCAGCGACACCCCGATGTGCACTCCGATCAGGACCAGCGTAAAGACGCCGACGATGGTGAGCAGAGCGATATTGACCGGATCCATCAGGCCTCCTCCTGCGGGGGAAGGAAGGCCTTGCCGCGAATTTGCTCGAAGAGCATTATCAGGAATTGCAGTGAGGTCAGCGCCGCGCCGATGATCACCAGGCTCCTGATCGGATAGGTCGGCACCCGAACCGGATCCTCGCCCTCGAATTCTTTGATCTGCCAGGCATCGATCATGTTGTTCCAGCCCGAGTAGACGATCAGCGCGAACATCGCCACGCCCAGCACGCAGCTGAGGATTTCGACCGCTTTCCTGAGCCGGGGCGGCATGCGATCGAGCAGAATCGTCGAACGCAGGTGTGCGCCGACCTTGAGGGTGTGGGCCATCATGCACCACACCAGGCCGACCACCGAGATCTTGACGATTTCGGGGACGCCAAAGAGCGGTGAATCGAAGAACGCCCGGCCGGTGACATCGACTGTGATCAGGACCATGATCAGCGCCACCCACACCGCGCCGATCATGTTGAGCGCGGCCATCGTCCAATGGAACAGCCTCAGCCCGGAATGAACTTTCATTGCCCGCTTTCCCGAAAAAAGGAAGCCCCTCGACACGCCGTGCGAGGGGCCGACTGCGACACCAAGCTTACTTGACTTTCCAGTCCCGCGGCAGCTTCACACCGGCCTCTTGCAGGGCCTTGATGTACTCCGCGACTGCCTTGCCAGGTTGCCCGGCCTTGTTGATTTCGGCAATCCGCTCGTTGGGGATGTCCGGCAGCGCATTGGCCCACTTCGCCTTCTCGGCGTCGCTCAGCGAGCGGACGTTGGCGCCGGCCGCCTTCATGGTCACGACGCTGGCGAGGCCCTTGTCGTACGCCATCTGGGTCTGCACCGTGGTGAACTCCTTGCCGACCTCGAGCATGATCGCCTGGACTTCCTTGGGAAGCTTGCGCCAGGTGTCCTTGTTGATCGCGATCACCACGTTCGAGATCGCGCCGAAGTCGGTGAAGGTGTAGTTCTTGGCGACCTCATGCAGCTTGAAGCCGACGGTGGCGTCGGGGAACATCACCCATCCTTCGTACACCCCGGTCTGGAACGAGGTATAGGCCTCGTTGAGGTTCGACTGGACCGGAACCGCGCCGACCGCCTTCAGCCACGGGATGTTGGGTCCGGCAGCGGCAATCTTCTTACCCCTGAGCTGGTCGACCGTTTCCCAGGGGAAGGTGGTGACCAGGTTGTAGTTGCCGACCGCGCCGACCGCCAGGAAGATCTGGTTGTATTTCTTCTCGAGGATATCCTTGAGCGCCGGGACCCGATCGTAGACCTGGCGCGCTGCTTTCGCGGCAACCCGCGGGTCCGGCGTGCCGAAGGGAACGAAGTACGGGAAGTTGTGCGCCATCAGTTTCGATGGTTCGAAGGCGACGTGCAGGTCGGCGACATCAAGCAGACCGCTTTCGACCGCCTCGAGGCATTCGCCCAGTTTGCAGACCGATCCACCGTAGGCGCCGACCCATTCAATGGTGTGGCCGGTCTTGGCTGCGACCCGCTTGGCGACTTCGGGCGCGAAGAAGTCGCGCAGGGCGGTGATCCAGACCGCGGCGTCGGCGGGATGGCCGGCCCCGATGGTAAGGCGGAAGCTATCAGCGTAGACGCTGCTGGTGGCCGCCGCGCACACGGCGATGGAGGCCACAAATTTGACTAAACCCTTGTTCACGTTGTCTCTCCCCTGTTCGAGTATTGGTGCTGCTTTAGGCGCTGCGATAAGGCCCGGTTGCGCTGACAGTGCTGATCGCGATAAATTCGCCATATATTTATATACCGGTTCCGCGACGTTGTCACCTGCCAGCACATTGAACTCAGTGAAACCTCCACCGGCCATGGTCGGAGTTGGCGCCAGGGTATGGCGCCAGCTCGAACATGATATTGCCACCGGAGAGCTTCCTCCTGGAAGCCGCATCGACGTCAAGTCGGTGGCGGAGCGTTTCGGTGTGTCGCGGACGCCGGCCCGTGAGGCCTTGCTGCAACTGGCGGCCGCCGGACTGATCGATTTCCAGCCGCGCCGCGGCGGGATCGTCATCACCCTCGATCCGCGCGCCGCAATGGCGATGGTCGAAGTCCTGGTGGTGCTCGAAGCCCAGGCCGCGCAGCTGGCGGCAGGGCGCATGGGCGACGACGAACGCGTGGCGCTCCGGGCCGCGCAATTGACCGGCGAAGCGGCCGCGGGGCTGGGTGACGGTTCGGCCTATGCCGACGCCAACGAGCGATTTCACGACCTGATCTACCGAGGCGCTCGCAACGATTACCTGCATCACCAGATCGTCGATCTCAGGAGCCGGCTGGCATTCCATCGGCCCGTCGCGTTGGCGCAGCCCGAGCGGATGAGGGCGTCCAACGCCGATCACGCGCTGATTGTCGACGCGGTACTGAGATCCGACCTCGAGGCCGCCCGGCTGGCGATGACGAACCACATCGCGGTCGGCGGGACGACCCAGGCCGAACTTATGGCGCTGGTGGCAAGACGACGCGGCCGCCAGCACGTATGATCCTGCACGGGCCGTGAAGCGCGGCCGACGGACAATCTCCTCTCGGGATCTTCCCGGGCAGTTTGCAAGCAAGGAACAATCATGGCCGGCAACCGGAAAGTAATCATCACCTGCGCAGTAACCGGTGCGATCCACACGCCGTCGATGTCGCCTTACCTGCCGGTGACCGCCGCCGAGATCGCGGCCGGAGCCATCGGTGCGGCCGAAGCGGGGGCGGCGATCGTCCATCTTCACGCCCGCAAGCCCGACGACGGCTGCCCCTCGCAGGATCCGGAGCTGTTCCGGCAATTCCTGCCAACGATCAAGGCCGCCTCCGACGTGGTCATCAACCTGACCACCGGCGGCGCGCCGACCATGGGGGTTGAGGAACGTCTCCAGCCGGCGCTTCAGCTCAAGCCCGAAGTGGCCTCGCTGAACATGGGTTCGATGAACTTCGGTCTCTACGAGATGCTCGATCGTTTCTCCGAATTCAAGTACGACTGGGAGCGGCCGTACCTGGCCAATTCGGACGATCGCATCTTTCGCAACACTTTCAGGGATATCGCCTACATTCTCGAATCGTGCAGCGACAACGGCACCCGCTTCGAGATCGAGTGCTACGACATCGGTCATCTCTACACGGCGGCGCACTTCTTCGACCGCGGCCTGATCAAGGCGCCGTTCTTCATCCAGTCGGTGTTTGGCCTGCGCGGCGGCATCGGCACCCACGTCGAGGACGTGATGCAGATGAAGCGCACCGCCGACCGGCTCTTCGGCAACGACTACCTGTGGTCGGTGCTCGGCGCGGGCCGGGCCCAGATTCCGATCGCCACGGTGTCGGCGGCGATCGGCGGCAACGTCCGGGTGGGGCTCGAGGACTCGCTCTGGGACGGGCCCGGTCAGCTCGCCCGCTCGAACGCGGCCCAGGTCACGCGCATTCGCACCGTCATCGAGGCGCTCTCGCTCGAGATCGCGACCCCGGCCGAGGCCCGCGAGATGCTGCAATTGAAGGGCGGCAACAACGTGGGATTCTGAGGGTGGCCGTCAGGGTCGGTCGTACGCGGTGCGCACCGACTCCGCACCATAGATCCTCTCGAGGCGGCGCACGGTGAAGTGGCCGCGACTCATGTCCTGGAAATGATCGATGAACATCAGGTTGATGACCGCTCCGGCGGCCGCACCGATGATCGGCACCGCCTGCGCCGCGGTTTTCTGTGAAACCTGGATCTGGAATCGCGCGGCAATGAGCGAGACCAGCCGCACGACTGCGGGCGCGCCGTCCTGAACGCTAGCGTGCGTCGCCAGGTATTGCCCCGCTTCAGAGACTGCCTGCGCGAGCGCTGCGCGCACCGCGAAGTACCCCGACTCGGCCGCATCGTCGGTGCGCGCCGGGCCGCCCAGCGCAAAAACCTCCAGGCACGCCATGCGCACGGACATGTCGTCCAGCGCTTCGCCGTTGGCGCGGGCGATGTCGGCAATGGATCGACAGATGATGGCCGTCGAGACCGGCAATTCGACGACGAGGGCAGGTAGCCCGAAGGCGCCGCCGGTCGCCCCACTTATCGCGGAGGCGAATTTGTGCCAGCGCGGGTGCGCTTCGTCGGCCCGCGAGTTCATGGTGAGCAGGGCCGCCCGGAGCGCATAGTCCAGCGCGTCGCGGGTTGGCCTGGCAATGGCCGTGCGGCGGGGCTTTTCGTCCTGTTCATCTTCGCGCTCTTCTCGCTCGGGGGTTGCGCCGCGCTCGGAGAACGCGAACGTCAAGCCGTCTACCGACCGTCACGCGCGATCCCCGCTGCACTCTCCGGTTTGGAGGCAGGCGATCGGACCTGTTTTGTTGCCGCCGGGAACCCGGCAGTCGGCGATCAACGCGTGCAGATCTGGTGACTCCCGGGGCCGGATTCGCAGGCTCCGACGCTGCTGTATCTGTACGGCACCTTCCGCAACCTGTACCACAACTACCCCAAGATGCTGGCGATTCGCGCAGCCGGCTACTCGGTGCTGGGCGTCGAGTATCGCGGTTGGGGCGAGAGCACTCAGCTCGTGCCTTCCGAAGACAGCATCTACGCCGACGCCGAGTTCGGCTGGCGAGAAATGGTGTTGCGCCAGCCCGACCCGAGGCGTCGCGTGATCTACGGGCATTCCATGGGAGCCGCGGTTGCCGTCGAGTTGGCCGCCGGTTCGCACAGCGGCCTGCACAGAGAGACCCCGGCGCGGTATCGGTCGGTTTTTGCGGACTTCGCCGGGCGGCTGCGCTAGCTAGCTCGCGTGCCGCGCCGCTGCCTAGGTACTGGATGACTTGGCCACGGAGGCCCAGGCGATCGTGAAGAAGCCGTAGATCAACACCGTCGACCACATCATCGAGTTGGTGGCGCCCGTGACAACCGAGTGAATGCTCACCACCACCGCTACCGCGCTCGCGGCTGCGAACGCCGCTGCGAACGTCCGTCGCAAAGCTTGGTCAGCGAGGTCGCGCAACACAAACAATGTGACCGCGATGTAGAGCATTGACACCCCGAACAGCCTCGCAACGGTCAGTTGACCTGGATTCCACTCGACCATGCCATATATCGCAGCGACTTGCATCGGGACGAGCAGAAAGACGAGGCCGAAGACGGCGCACACAACTGTCCCAATCAGGCAAATAGGCTTGAAGTTCATGCAAGAGTCCTCCTTGGTTGGAGAACGAGGCGATTCGCCGAGATGGCGAAATACCCTCGCCCGTCCCTGGCACACCACAAGACATGACAGCATCAGAGGTGGGTGGCGCTCCCTGCATGCATCGAGCCAATGAATCCGGCTGCCCATGAGCGCTGCGGCTCACCATCACGACTGTCGAGTGCATTCTGCGCTTAATTAGCCTTGATTGAAAGACTGCCCGGGGTCCTGCCCTAGGGGCGCGGCTGCGGCGCCGCGTCGAATACTTCAACCGGCGGTACGCGAACCAGGCTCGCCGCCTCATCGTTCGACCCGCACAGCCAGGCATCGACATCGGAGAGGTCGATCGGAACCACGCTGCGCTTGTCCTGCCGATCGGGCGGCAGTTGCGGGTCGGGCTTGTGCATGCTTGCCATCAGCGGGTGGTGATCGGCATTGACGGTGAGCATGGTGTAGCTCTCGAAAATCTCGACCGTGAACTTGTCGACCCAGGGAATCAGTCCCCACTGGCCAACCACCAGTTCGCGCTCGGGCGCGCCGGCGTGCGCGTCGTCGGATTGCCGGTCGTTCGCTGCCGCAGCCGCCCGAATGAACGGTCCGGGAGCGCGCGGGAAGATGTCCGGGGCACCGTGCCAAGGGTCGCCGCGGCCGACCTGCCAATAACGTTCGATCGCGGCCTGATCCGGGGAGACATAGCGATTGCACATGCGCCGAGTCTAGCTCAGCGCGCACGTAGGACATCTACTACGTCGATTGGCGGTGTCGTCCGCTGTTCGGGACGCAGCCTGTTTCCCATACTTGGGTCAGTGAAGTGAGAAGTTCCCGATTACCAATTTTGCTGTCCGGAGGTCTTTCCATGAAAACGTTTCCGAAACTCACATTCCTTGCCGTGACGGCGGCGCTTGTTCTTGGCCTGGGTGGCTGTGCCGGCATGACGCGGCAGGACGAGAACACGGCCGCTGGTGCCGGAGTCGGCGCCGTCACCGGCGCTGTGCTCACCGGCGGCAGCGCGATCGGCACGGTCGGCGGAGCGGCGGTCGGCGGCATCATCGGCCGCGAAGTCGGCAAGGACTGATCATGAGAGTCGGGAGAATCTTCGGCACGATCCTGATCCTCGGCGCGACGCTCGCCGCACTGTCCGCGTGCCAGAAGCAGGAAGGCCCGATGGAGCGCGCCGGCAAGGATCTCGACAAGGCGGTTGAGAACGTCGGACAGCAGGTCGAGAAAGCTGGCGACAACATCCAGGACGCCGCAAAGGGCGACAAGAAGTAATGCCTTGCGCCGCTTCCGCCCATTCAGACTACCCTTTTGTAACTTGGAGCACTAACCTTGAAACCACTTAGCAAGTACCTGTCAGCAGCTTTTCTGGCCATCACCCTGGTCTCCGTCGTGGGCTGTGCGTCCACTTCACAGAAAGAGGGCACTGGCGAGTACGTGGACGACAGCGTCATCACCGCCAAGGTGAAGGCGGCCATCTTCAATGAACCGACTCTGAAGGTCGCCGAAATCAACGTCGAGACCTTCAAGGGCGTGGTTCAACTCGCCGGCTTCGTTGCTTCCCCGGCCGACATCACCAAGGCGGCCGCAGTGGCACGCAGCGTGCGCGGCGTGGTCTCGGTCAAGAACGACCTGCGGCTCAAGTAAGGCAAGCTGACCTCGAGTCGCTGCGGAGCCGTCAGGCATCGCGGCGACTCGAGGTCAGTTCGTTGCAACGCGGCCCACGGTTGCTCTTCGTTCGCGAATGCCGAGGTCCCAATCTGTGACAGCAGTGATCCATCCGGTTGCGGTTGATCCGCCCACCGATCCGGCACGCGCCGAATCGGAGCCGGTTACCGCGACGCTTGCGGTTCGGGTTCCGGAAGCGGCGCGCGACCTGGCGACGGTCATCCTCGCCACGCTCGCGGTTGTCTTCGCCCTGGAATGGGCACAGAGCTTTGTCATTTCGCTGCTGCTGGGCATTCTGTTCGCCTATACGCTCAACCCCCTCGTCGCATGGCTCGAGCGCATCCGGATCCCGCGCGTGGCGGGCAGCGTGATCGTGATGGCTAGTGTGGTTGGTGCGATCGCGCTGGGAACCTACTCGCTGCGCGGACAGGTGCAGACGATCCTGACCCAGTTACCCACAGCGGTGAGCAAGTTGTCGGCGAGTCTGGCCGCCTCGCCTCGGGGCGAGGCTACCACCCTGCAGAAGGTACAAACCGCGGCGAGCGAGATCGAGAAGGCTACTAGCCAGGCGCCCGACACGACGCTGGCCCCCAAGAAGCCGGTGACGGTCGTCGTCGTGGACGCCCCGCGCTTCAAGATCGGCAACTACCTGTGGTCGAATTCCGGCGGAGTTGCGGGGATGATCGGCCAGGGAGCGATGGTGATCTTCCTGACCCTCTTTCTGCTGATTTCGGGCGATACCTTCAAGAGAAAGCTGGTGCGACTCGCCGGGCCGTCGCTGTCAAACCGCAAGATCACGGTGCGCGTCCTCGATGACATCAACCACTCCATCCAGCGTTACATGCTGATGCTGCTGGCGACCAACCTGCTGCTCGCGCTGCTCACCTGGATCACGATGCGCTGGATCGGCCTGGAGAACGCCGGCGTCTGGGCCGTTGCCGCCGGTCTGCTCCACATCATCCCCTACCTCGGACCGATCGTCACCGCAGCGGGCATCGGCCTTGCGGCTTTTGTTCAGTTCGACTCGGTATCCACCGGGCTCCTGGTCGGGGCGGCATCGATGGCGATCGCCACGCTGATCGGAACCTTCGTGACCACCTGGATGACGGGCCGGATTGCCCGCATGAACACGGTAGCGGTGTTCGTGTCGCTGCTGTTCTGGGGATGGCTGTGGGGAATCTGGGGCATGCTGCTCAGCGTTCCGATCACGGCCATCGTCAAAGTGGTTGCCCAGCGCGTGGACCGACTCGAACACGTCGCCGAGTTGTTGGGCGACTAGTCCGCCTCAGCCGCGGGCGGACCTGGCGGGCCGGGCTGTTCCGGGGCTGTAACTGCAAGAGCGGCCAGCCACGACTGAATCGGCGTCTGTGCCATCGCCTGGGAGATGAGTTGTGGAAAGAGTCCGGCGAACATGGCCGGCTTGAGCGCCCAGCGCCACGGACGGCTCCAG
>JAHYJF010000428.1 GCA_019428955.1 Burkholderiaceae bacterium | reverse complement strand
TGACCGCGACCTCGGCACCGACGCACGCGCGCAATTCGTCAAGCGTTTCGAAAACCTTCATCGCTTCCGTTCTCCCTCAAAGTCATGCGGCGGCCACGTGGACGCGATTGCGGCCGCTGCGCTTGCCATGTAACAACGCATCGTCGACCCGCCGCAAGAAATCTTCAACCGACTCGCCGATGCGAATTTCGGCGACACCGATCGTCACGGTAAGCGGCAGCACCGAGATGCCGACATTGGTTTCCACCCGCGAGCGCAGCTTCTCGGCGAGCGCCAACGCACCATCGTGCGCGGTATCGGGCGCGACGATCACGAACTCGTCACCACCGAAGCGATAGAACCCGTCGCAGGCGCGAATCTCTCCTCGGATCATTTGACACACGTTGATCAGAACCTGCTCGCCGGCCCCGTGTACCAGCGAGTCGTTGACCTTCTTGAAACTTTCGAGATCGAGCACCAGCAAGGCGGTATGGCGCTTTGCCCGCGCCTGCAGAGCGAGCTCCTGCGCCAGACGTGCGTCAAGAGCTCGCCGGTTTCCGGCGCTGGTGAGCGAATCGGTGAGCGAGAGATGTTCCAATTCCTCGGCGAGCCGGCGCGCGCGGGTCGCGAACACGTAGGTGAATCCGGGAACCAGCAGCAGCGTCCCCATCAGCAGGGAAAAATCAAAACTCGGCAGGGTCTTCCACAACATCGCGCCCAATGCCAGCCAGGCAACGATGGGGGTCGCAAGCGCGGGCAGGGGCTCGAGCAGGAAGAAAGTCCCCGCCATGGCCGGAAACGCCCAGTAGGCATAAACCGGACCTTGATGCCAGGCAAGCCAAAGGATCCAGGGAAAGGCCACGAACGGGATGGCAGCCCCGGAACGACGATACTCGCCCGTGCGGTGAATGTTCCAGCTCAGGAAGAGAAAGATGGCGATCACCAGCAGGTCGACCAGGCCGACACCCACCTCGCCACGCATGAAACGCCGCGCCGCGAAGGGCATCATCAGCACCCCGCTCAGGACGAACAGCACCGGCAGCACCTGGCGCTCCAGCGTCCCGCGGGTGGTTGAACCAGGCGCTGGCAGGGTCATCCGCGACGCCCGGGATTGAGCGCAGCAGTGCCGCCAGGATCCGCGACGGGCGCGGCGAACATGCACATGCGCTCAGCTCCAATTGGTGGCCGGTAGGCCGGTGAAATGTAGCAGATAGTCTATTCGTCAATCGAAGCCGGACCCGTCCGCTCATCCATTCGGACGGTACGCAGGTCGGATTGTGGCGCTCACAGTGATGCGGGAAGATCGAATTCCGCTCCGCGCGCTTCGGGACCACGCCATGGCGACCGCTGTTCGAGATCTGCCGGATTCACTTCATCGCTTGAAAGCCGTCGCCGCAGCGCGCTCGAGCGCGCACCGCGCGCTGGCGGCACTGGTGCTCGCCCTGACCGTAGCCACGTCACCAGACACCGCCGGCGCCGAGCTCTCGTGTTCAGCGGCGCAGGCCGGCAACCCGCTCGACTGTGCCGCCGCTGCGCCAGCCGCGCTGCCCGACGGAGGTGTGGGCAGCGCCGCCGGCAATCCGATCGACCTGGTCAGCGGCAACAAGTACCAAGTCGAGACCGACCTGGCGCCCTTGCCGGGGGCTCTGGGCCTGGAGATCAGGCGCCATTACAACAGTTCTGATGCCAGTTCCGGAGCCTTCGGCCCCGGCTGGCGGCTTGGCTACGAAGCGCATCTCGAGGACCAGGGCGAGCGAGTCGTGATCGTGCAAGCCGACGGCCGCAGGATCACACTTGAATGCCGCGTGAGCGCCGGTGGTTCACCAGCAAAGCCGCGGCGCTGCCGGGGGCGCAGCCGGGCCCAGGGTAGCGTGGTCGTCGAACCCGGCAGCCGGATTGCACGCTGGCGCTGGCCCGACGGACGTGAACTCGAATTCACGCAGGTTAGAGGCGAGCTAATGGCACTGCACCGGATCAGGCTCGGCGCCGGCGCCACCCTGGCGATCGTGCTCGACACCCATGGCCGACCGGTGCAGGTGCGCGATCCCCAGGGCCGAACCTTGCACCTCAGCTACGGTGAGCGCAGCGGCGGGCAAAGATTGATCGAACGGATCGTCTCGCCGGTCGGCGAATGGCGCTACGTTCACGACCGTCACGGTCGGCTGGTCACCGTCACTGCTCCCGACGAGGGCGTTGAGATCGACGAGGCCGGACACAACGTGG
>JAHYJF010000427.1 GCA_019428955.1 Burkholderiaceae bacterium | reverse complement strand
TGCTGGGCCTGGTCGAGCAACTCATGACCGCGTTCGATCGCCTGTTCCTCGCCCTTCTCCTGGTAGAGCGTGCGCAGTTCGAGGTAGAGCCGGGCACGCTTGCTGCCGAGTTTCTTGACCGCCGCAAGCGCCTTCTCCTCGAATCCTGGTTCACTCCCGAAGAGGTGGTTGAAGCGCCGGGCGATCTCGCGGCTGAGTTCGATATGGGGCACCTGGTCTTCGCCGACCGGCACGAACGCTGCCCGATAAATCAGCACATCGGCGGCCTGCAGGAGCGGATAGCCCAGGAAACCATAGGTCGCGAGGTCGCGATCGCCCAACTTCTCCTGCTGGTCCTTGTAGGTCGGCACCCGCTCGAGCCAGCCAAGCGGGGTGCACATCGACAGCAGCAAGTGCAGTTCGGCATGCTCCGGAACCCGCGACTGGATGAACAGCGTCGACTGCTGCGGATCGATGCCGGCCGCGAGCCAGTCGACGATCATTTCCCAGACGTTGGCCCCGATCACATCGGGCGTGTCGTAGTGGGTGGTGAGCGCATGCCAATCAGCGACGAAGAACATGCAGGGATACTCGTTCTGCAGCCTTACCCAGTTCTTGAGGGCCCCGTGGTAATGGCCGAGGTGCAGCGCACCGGTCGGACGCATACCCGAGACCACGCGTTCCTGATACATGTCAGTTGTTCAATCCAAGAAGTGAGGAAATTACGGTGATGCCAAAGTCGAGCAATGGTCCGACCACGGTGCCAAGGGCACCAGTAGCCAACAGCAGGAGCAGGATCACGATGCCGTAGGGTTCGAGCCGGGCGATGGGCATCGCCAGGCGCCGCGGCAACAGGCTGACCAGCACCCGGCCACCATCGAGCGGCGGGATCGGCATGAGGTTGAGCAGGCCCAGCACCAGGTTGACGACCACTCCCGCCACCGCCATCCGGGCCAGGAACTCCTGGTAACCGGCGCCTGGGTCGGCCGCCGTCAGCGCCTTGAGGATCAGCCCCCAGGCGAGCGCCATGGCCAGGTTGGACAGCGGCCCGGCGGCTGCCACCAGCCCCATGTCGCGGCGCGGGGAGCGCAGGTTGGAAACCACTATCGGCACCGGTTTCGCCCAGCCGAAAATGATCCCGGCCCCGCCGAGCAACTTGCTCGAGAGCAGGATCAGCGCCGGCACCAGCAAGGTGCCGACCGGGTCGATATGGCGCAGGGGGTTGGCACTCACCCGTCCGAGTTTGGCCGCGGTCGAGTCGCCCAGGAGCGAGGCAACCAACGCGTGGGCCGCCTCATGGAGCGTAATCGCAAGGATGACCGGGATCGCGTAAACGGCGATGAGCTGGGGCAAGGATAGATCCATCGATCGATTGTAACCGCGCGCCGCCGCTGTCCATGGCGCTTGGCAGGGCTAATCGAGCATCCCCTCGATCGGCCCGGCAGCCACCCGAATCACGGTCGTCGTCTCGCCGGTGACGTCGACCACCGTGGTCGGGATGTATGACTGGCTGCCGGCGTCTATGACCAGGTCGATGCGCCGCGCCAGCCGCTCGCAGATCTCGTCGGGGTCGCGCAGCGGCTCGTCGTCCCCGGGGAGCGCCAGGCTGGTGGAGATGACTGGCGCGCCCAGGGCCTCCAGCACCCCCGAGACGATCGCGCTGTCGGGCACGCGCAGGCCGATCGTGCGGCGCGAGGGGTGCCAGAGCCGCCGCGGCGTCTCGCGGGTCGCAGGCAGGATGAAAGTGTATGGTCCCGGCGTCCAGCTCTTGAGAAACCGGTACTGGCGGTTGTCGACTTGGGCGTAGAGCGAGAGCTGCGAGAGGTCGCGGCACATCAGCGTCAGCAGGTGGCGCTCGTCAAGCGCGCGAATGGCGCGGGCGCGATCCACCGCCGCCTTGTCGTCGAGGCGGCACGCCAGCACATAGCAGGCGTCAGTCGGCAGCGCGACGAGGCCGCCACCGGCCAGGATGTCGGCGGCGCCACGCAGCAACCGCGGTTGCGGATTTTCCGGGTGGACGGTGAAACGCTGGGTCACGGCTTCGCTCCCGCGGCCGGCGCGCCAGAACCCTTGCGTTCTGCCGCCGCGCGCGCCTCCGGCCAGTCGTGCCAGACGGGCGTGAGCCCTGTCGGCAGATCGGGCAAGGCGCCGAGTTCGACGCGGCTTTCCCCGGGAGCATGGAAGTCCGAGCCGCGCGAGGACATCATCCCCAGTGCCTCGGCC
>JAHYJF010000045.1 GCA_019428955.1 Burkholderiaceae bacterium | reverse complement strand
GGTCGGTGCCCGGTTCCTGGGGCATCGCCGCCAGCGTCTGGAGGATCTGCAACCTGCGCTCTCCCGGCTTGGGGCGGGTTGGGCGGGTTGGGGTGGCGGGCTTATCGTTCATGGGCTCAGGTGCGCCGAGCGCAGCCGTCGGCGCGCCAGGAGTGTGACCGATTGTACTTGAAGGCCCACGCGCCGGTCCGAACCACTACGCGCTTTCCGCGCCATCTTTCCGACACCGCTCGCCACGCCGGTGACATGGACGGTTCGCATGCCGACTCGATGCGCGCTGATCAGGTTCTCGAGCGAGTCCTCGACCAGCACGCAACGCGCGCGGGGCACCCGCAGTCGTGCCGCCAGGCGGCGCAGCATCGGGCGAGACGGCTTGGGCTGGAAGCGCCCGGCGAAGCGCATCGACTCGATCGATATCACATCATCGAGGAAGGCGCCGATCCCCAGCGCCTTGATGACCCCCCGGGCATATTTCGCCGGCGCATTGGTGACGATCACCTTGCGCCCCGGCAGCCGGCGCAAGGCCTGCGCCAGGCGCTGGTCGCGGCGGACCAGCCGGTGGATATCGGGAAATGGATGGGTGGCGTGGAGGAAATCATGGGCGTCGATCGCGTGATGCCGCACCAGTCCGAGCATGGTCGCGCCGTAGCGCTGCCAGTAGAACTGGCGCAACTCATTGGCCTGTTGCTCGGGGACGCCCAGGCGTGCGACCACGAAATCGGTCATCGCGCGGTTGATCCGCGGGAACACCACCGCCGCGGCGTCGTGCAGCGTGTTGTCGAGGTCGAGCAGCCAGACCGGATGCATCGCTGGCCGTTGCCTTGGCCTGCCCGGGCTAGAGGCTGCGAATCATGGTCCCGACCCCGTGGTCGGTCATGATCTCGAGCAACAGGGCGTGGTCGACCCGGCCATCGATGATGTGCACCGCGCTCACCCCGCCGCGGGCAGCCTCAAGTGCCGAGGAAATCTTGGGCAGCATGCCCCCGGAGATAGTGCCGGCGGCAAAGAGCTCGTCGATCTGGCCAGCGGTCAACCCGGTGAGCAACTTCCCCTGCTGGTCGAGAACGCCCCGGGTGTTGGTCATCAGGATCAGCTTCTCGGCCTTGAGAACCTCGGCGATCTTGCCGGCGACGACGTCGGCGTTGATGTTGTAGGTCTCGCCTTCGCCCCCCGAACCGATCGGTGCGATCACCGGGATGAAGCCGTTGCCGGTCAGCGTCTGGATGATGCGCGGGTCGATCGACTCGATCTCGCCGACCTGGCCGATGTCGATCTGTTCGCCGGGCTTGTCCTTCGAGGTCATGCGCAGCTTGCGCGCGTTGATCAGGCCGCCGTCCTGTCCGGTCAGGCCAACCGCCCGGCCACCGGCGTGATTGATCAGCTCGACGATCTCCTTGTTCACCTGGCCGGCCAGCACCATCTCGACCACATCCATGGTCTCGGCGTCGGTGACCCTCATCCCCTGGACGAACTCCCCCTTCTTGCCGACCCTCGCGAGCAGTTGCTCGATCTGCGGCCCGCCACCGTGGACCACCACCGGGTTCAGGCCCACCAGCTTGAGCAGCACCACGTCGCGCGCGAAGCTGCGCTTGAGGTTCTCGTCGGTCATCGCATTGCCGCCATACTTGACGACGACCAGCTTGCCGTGGAAACGGCGGATGTAGGGCAGGGCCTCGGTCAGCGTCGCGGCCTTCTGGGCCGGCGAGATCGGTGCGCTTGCTGGTGGCGTAGCAGTACTCATCGAGGATCGCTCCACTGCTGGTCTGATTGGTCGGCACGCCTGCTCCGGGGCGCGCCGTGGTCGCAAACCGCGAGCGCGTAAGATGCAGGTTGAGCCCGATCCGAGCTCGGTTTGATTCTACCCGAGGCCCACCTGGGCCAGCGTCACCGCTGATGTTCGGGCTCGTCAAACGCCGCCATTTTCGGGACCTCGCAGCGATGAAACTGGTTCTGATCCGCCACCCTGTTCCCGCAATCGCGCCCGGCACGTGCTATGGCCGGCTCGACGTGCCGGCCCAGCCGAGCGCACTGGCGGCGCTGGTCCGTGGCTGCCTCGATCTCCCCCGCCCCCAGGCGGTGTTCACCAGTCCTCTGGCGCGCTGCCGCGCGGTGGCGAGCGCGCTGGCCACCCACGGCTGGCCGGAGCCCCTCTCCGACCGGCGGCTCGCCGAACTCGATTTCGGGCAATGGGAAGGCCTGCCGTGGTCGGAGATCGAGGCTGCGGCGCTGGCGGCGTGGCGCGCCAACCTGGTGGGCCTGGCGCCGCCCGGCGGCGAGACGGTCGGCGCACTGGCCGCGCGCGCGCTGGCCTGGGCGCAGGACACGCTCGCCGATTCCTCTCTGGCCCCCGACGCGACCATCGCGATCTTTACCCACGCCGGAGTGATCCAGACCCTGCCCAGGATGCTGTGCGACGAGCCGCTGGAAGGTTTCGCCGCGACCAGGATCGATTATTCGACCCTGACCGAGTTGCACATTGCCTCGCCCGGGGGCACAGTAACCACAGCGCGCCGCATCTCGGTAGTCACCCGCAACCAGCCCGTGAGCCCGACCACCTGACCCTGGTGGACGCGATCCGGTGGGCGCAACCGCAGGCGGCGCTGGCACGACTCATTGCCACGGAGTAGCCCAATGTCCGAGCAGGTAGTTGGCCCCACCGAACAGAACCGCCGCCAGGCGATTCACCGCAACAAGGTGGTTACCGCCGCCGAGGCGGTCAGCCTGATCGCCGACGGCAATAACGTCGCCACGGGCGGCTTCGTCGGGATCGGCTTTGCCGAGGAAATCGCGATCGCGCTGGAGCAGCGTTTCCTCAACGCTTCCGACGGCGAGGCCAGCGGCAGTCCCCGTGATCTGACCTTGATCTACGCAGCCGGCCAGGGCGACGGCAAGCGCCGCGGACTGAACCACCTCGCTCACCAGGGGCTGGTGCGCCGGGTCATTGGCGGGCACTGGGGGCTGGTTCCGGGGCTGCAGGAACTCGCGGTCGGCAACCTGATCGAGGCCTACAACCTGCCCCAGGGGGTGATCGCGCACCTGTTCAGGGACATCGCCGCCGGCAAGCCCGGACATCTGAGCCGGGTGGGACTGGACACTTTCGTCGACCCGCGCCACGGCGGCGGCAAGCTCAACGAGCGCACCACCGAAGACCTCGTCGAGATATTGCAGATCCACGGCCAGGAATTTCTCTTCTATCGCGCGCTGCCGATCCACGTCGGAATCGTCCGCGGCACCACCGCCGACCAGGATGGCAATATCACGATGGAACGCGAGGCGCTGACGCTCGAGGTGCAGGCGATTGCGATGGCCGCACACAACTGCGGCGGCATCGTCATCGCCCAGGTCGAGCGGATCGCCGAGCGCGGCTCGCTCAATCCGCGCCGCGTGCATATTCCCGGGGTACTGGTCGATTGCGTGGTGATCTCGCAGCCTGAAAACCACCACCAGACCTTCGCGACCCCCTACAGCGCCGCTTTCGCTTCCGAAATTCGGGTGCCGGTGGCGTCGCTCGCGCCGATGGCGCTGGACGACCGCAAGGTCATCGCGCGGCGCGCGGCGATGGAACTGCGCCCCAACATGGTGGTCAACCTCGGCATCGGCATGCCCGAGGGCGTCGCCGCGGTAGCCAACGAGGAGAACGCGCTCGACCTCGTGACGTTGACCACCGAACCCGGGGTTATCGGCGGACTGCCCGCCGGCGGGTTCGACTTTGGCGCCGCGGTCAACGCCCAGTCGATCATTGACCAGCCGTCACAATTCGATTTCTATGACGGCGGCGGACTCGATATCGCCTTCCTCGGGCTGGCCCAGGCCGATCGCGCCGGCAACCTCAACGTCTCGCGCTTCGGTTCGCGCCTGGCCGGCGCCGGCGGCTTCATCAACATCAGCCAGAACACCGCCACGGTGGTGTTCGTCGGCACCTTCACCACCGGCGGATTGGAGGTGGCGGTGGAGAATGGCCGGCTGCGCATAGTCAGCGAAGGGCGCTCGCGCAAGTTCGTCGCCGAGGTCGAGCACCGAACATTCTCCGGCGCGCTGGCCGCGCGCGACGCGCGTCGCGTGCTCTACGTCACCGAACGTTGCGTGTTCCGGCTGGGCGCGCAAGGGCTTGAACTGATCGAGATCGCGCCCGGCATCGAGCTGCAGCGCGACATTCTGGCGCACATCGATTTCGCACCCGTGATCGCCCAGCCGCTGGCGAAGATGGACCCGCGGATCTTCAGCGAAGAACCAATGGGATTGCGCGACCAGCTGCTGCACGTGCCTCTCGAAATGCGGCTGCTTTTCGACGAGAAGCGCAACATGCTGTTCCTCAACTTCGAGAAACTGCGAATCGATTCACGGGAACAGATCGACGCGATCATGGAGCACGTCCGCCGGATTTGCGAGCCTCTCGGGCGCAAGATCTACGCCGTGGTCAACTACGACGGTTTCGAGCTCGCGCCCAACCTCGCCGACGATTACGCCCGCATGGTGCGCGCGGTGGTCGAGCGCTATTACCTCAGGGTGACCCGCTACAGCACCAGTTCGTTCATGCGCGCCAAACTCGGCCACACGCTGCTCGAACGGGGCGTCTCGCCGCACATCTACGAGAGTGCCGGCGACGCGATCGCCCACCTGCGCGATCCCCAACCATAGCGGCGGCGCCTACCAGCGGGGCCGGGCGCCCGGCCCTTGTCGGGGGCTCAGAGCACGAAGCGAGAGAGATCCTCGTTGGCGCTCAGTTCGCCGAGCCTCTGATCGACATAGGCGGCATCGATTACCACCGTCTGCCCGCCCAGTCGGCTGGCACCGAACGAGACTTCCTCGAGCAGTTTCTCCATGATCGTGAACAGCCGGCGCGCGCCGATGTTCTCGGTGCTCTCGTTGACTGCGAACGCCATCTGCGCCAAGCGCTCGATCCCGTCGGGACGGAAATCGAGCGTCACCTGCTCGGTTGCCAACAGCTCCTGGTATTGCTTGGTCAGACTGGCGTCGGTGTCGCGCAGGATGCGCACGAAGTCCTTGGTCGTCAGCGAGTCCAGCTCGACCCTGATCGGGAGCCGCCCCTGCAGTTCGGGAATCAGGTCCGATGGCTTGGCGACGTGGAACGCCCCGGAACCGATGAACAGGATGTGATCGGAGCGGATAACGCCATAGCGGGTCTTGATCGCGGTGCCCTCGATCAGCGGCAGCAGATCGCGCTGTACGCCCTGGCGTGAAACATCGGCGCCCTGCGTCTCGCTGCGCGCCGCGATCTTGTCGATCTCGTCGAGGAAGACGATGCCGTTCTGCTCGACGTCCTGCACGGCCTGGACACGGATTTCGTCCTCGTTGACCAGCTTGCCGGCCTCCTCGTCGGTGAGCAAGCGCAGTGCCTCGTCGATACGCAACTTCCGCGGCGCCCTGCGCCCCTGGATATTGGCGAACATCGATTGCAGTTGCTGGGTCATCTCCTCCATCCCCGAAGGCCCGAGAAGTTCCATCGACGGCGCCTGCTGCGTCACCTCGATCTCGATCTCGCGCTCATCGAGATCGCCTTCGCGCAGCCGCTTGCGAAACTTCTGTCGGGTTGCCGAATCTGGTTCACCGCCACCCATAGGCCTGTCCTCGCCGCCCCGCGGCGGCGGCACCAGCACGTCGAGGATGCGGTCCTCGGCGGCGTCGAGCGCGCGCTGCTCGACCTTGTGCATCTCCTGCTCGCGGGTCTGCTTGACTGCGGTTTCGACCAGGTCGCGGATGATCGAGTCGACGTCGCGCCCGACGTAACCGACCTCGGTGAACTTGGTCGCCTCGATCTTGATGAACGGGGCATTCGCAAGCCGCGCCAGGCGCCGCGCGATCTCGGTCTTGCCGACACCCGTGGGCCCGATCATCAGGATGTTCTTGGGCACGATCTCGCTGCGCATCGGCTCGGCCACCTGCTGGCGGCGCCAGCGGTCGCGCAGCGCGATGGCCACGGCGCGCTTGGCACGCTGCTGTCCGACGATGTGCTTGTCGAGCTCGGAAACGATCTCCTCGGGTGTCATCTGGGTCATCTCAGGCTTCTCCCGTCGCCTCTCCCAGCACCTCGATGGTGTGCTGGTCGTTGGTATAGATACACAGTTCAGCCGCGATCGCCAGGGATCGGGCCACGATCTGCGCGGCGTCGAGCGTGGTGTTTTCGAGCAGCGCGCGCGCGGCAGAGTGGGCGTAAGGGCCGCCGCTGCCGATCGCGATCAAACCGTGCTCGGGCTCGAGGACCTCGCCGTTGCCGGTGATGATCAGCGAGTGTTCGCGGTCGGCAATCGCCAGCATGGCTTCCAGCCGGCGCAACACGCGGTCAGTACGCCAGTCCTTGGCAAGTTCCACCGCCGAGCGCAGCAGCTGGCCGGAGTGTTTTTCGAGCTTGGCTTCGAATCGCTCGAACAAGGTGAACGCGTCAGCCGTACCGCCGGCAAATCCCGCCAGTATGGTGTCGTTGCGCAGTCTCCTGATCTTGCGGGCGCCAGCCTTGATGATGATGTTGCCGAGCGTCACCTGGCCGTCGCCGCCAATGGCCAGCTGGGCGCCGCGCCGCACTGAGATAATCGTCGTGCCGTGAAATTGCTCCATCGTCAAACCTTCCTCGCCCGCCGGTTCAGGGGCCGCTAGGGGAAATGCCGGGGAGCCCTCTCCCTGGCAAAAGAGTAGTTTAGCGCCCCGCAAGCGCTCGCCACCAAGCAGGGTATGGCCAGGCTCAGAGCCGCCGGCGGCGGATGTCGACCAGATCGACGATACCCATGAGCATCATCAGGGCCAGCACGAGGTGGTTGGGTTCCACGAACAGCACCTTCTTGCCCGCACCAGTCAGCCCGACGACGGCATTGAGCATCGCGCCTGATGCCACGAAATCGATACGGCGCAAATTGCGGCAGTCGATCACCACGTCGCCGCGCGCGCTGGCGTACTTGCGCAAGGCCTCGAGCTCGGGCTCCATCGCGCCGGTCACCTCGCCGCTGAGGACAAATGCGGAACTGCGAGGATCGTACGCTAGCTCCGCCGCGGTTCGCGTACGGGCGCGTCTTTCGGTGCGGATCCAGTCCGGCGGCGGTTCCCATGAGGGCGGCGACACTTCGTAGGTGACGCAGTAATCAATCGCGAGATCCTCGAACTGCTGTCGTTCCGAACGCAGCCGCGTCGCCAGCATGGCCAGCATCCAGCACGCCGGCGAGTCGTCGCGCCGGCCAGCTTCGATCGCGGCCAGCGCCGCTTCGCCGAGTACTTCTGGCTGGACTATCACGGCCTGCTGGCGCGACGCGATGCAGCGTTCGATCACCGCCAGCACATGCTTGGCGCCGGCGATCTCGACGCTGCGCACCGGTCCGCAGTCGATCACCACTTCGCCGGGACGCGACATGGCGCGGGCTATTCTGGAACAGACCCCGGCAACCGCGCCATCGAGATGCGGGGGCAAGGCGAACGCGGAAGTGGCGGCACTGTCCGGAGACCTTGCCTGGGTCGCGGCCTGCTCATCCTCCCAGCCCGGCGCCGAAGCTTCGAACCGGGACGCGTAGGCGAGCGCCACTTCCTCGAACGCGGCCTTGTCGCCGGTTGCCTGGAGCAAGTCGAGAAGCATCATCCAGCCCAAGGCCCGTACCGCCTCCGTGCTCTGGTCCTCGAGCGCCTGGCGCAGCACGACGCTGGCCTCCTGCGGATGGCCATTGGCATAGAGAATTCCCGCTTCCTCAAGAATCTCGGGGAGAGTCGAGCCGTAGATATCGATCGCGTTGGCGTCGATCGTGCGTCCGATCAGCCCGGTCGTGCCGCCTGTCGAACCCTGCTGTGACCGTGATCCGGGGGCTGTCTTGGCCGCGGGCTTTGGTTTGGGGGTCAGTGCTTGCTGGGGGGGCGCCGGCACCGCCCTGGGAACGGCAGCAGCCGGCGTCGCGCCCGGGCCCTGCGCCCGGGCGCTCGCGTTGCCGGCAGCCGGGGCGACGGTGGCCGTCTCCCAGGTTGCCATGATCTCGGATTCGATCTGGTCGATCTTTTGCGAGGTCAACCGCGCTGCCGCGCGCTGGTCCTCGATGCTGCTGCGGGTATCCGGGCTGTCGCGACGCTTTACCCCGGTGGGCGCGCTGGCGCCGCCCGCCTTCTTGCGGGTGGCTGCCTTTCCCTTGCGCCCAAACAGCGAGAAAACCATCGGTTCGACCCGTATGAGTGTCAGGGCAGAATATCATGTCATCCGACCAGGACCGCGGCCCGGCGACACCGCAAATCGGCCCAAAGCCGCCTGCGGTCCGGGGCCTCATGGGCCAGTCGCCGCACCAATGGCAAAGGGCCCCGCAGGGCCCTTTGCCATCTTCCGTAACCTGCTCGCTCAGCCGCCGAACATCTTCTGGCGCAACTCGCGGCGCTGCTGGGCCTCCAGCGACAGGGTCGCGGTAGGACGTGCAAGCAGGCGGGGAACTCCGATCGGCTCGCCGGTCTCCTCGCAGTACCCGTAGTCACCGGAATCGATCATCGCCAGCACCTGCTGGACCTTCTTGAGCAACTTGCGTTCGCGATCACGGGTCCGGAGTTCGAGCGCGTGTTCTTCCTCGATCGTGGCGCGATCGGCGGGATCCGGGACGATGACCGTCTCGCGCAGGTGTTCCGTGGTTTCGCCGGCGTTGGACAGGATCTCACGCTCCATCTTTTGCAGGCGATCGCGAAAGAACGCCAGCTGGTCAGCATTCATGTAGTTGGCATCCTTCATCTTGAGAATTTCTTCTTCAGTGAGGAGCCGTTTTGCTTTCGTTGCCACCATATTCATCCCAATTACCGATGCATCAATGCCCGCCGATGCGGCAGTTACAGGACAAGGTCGCGCCAGCCGTGCGACCCAAACCCGCCTCATGTCAACCGTATAGGATAGCGCATTTCATCCTCAAACTGCGATTCTTTGTTGCCCTGCCCTTGGACGCCGGCGCTGATCAGGCCAATGGCGCCTGATCCCGGACCAGCGGAACCGCGACAAAATGGCGGAAGGCACTCTCCACGTAGTCGCGCTCCAGTTCCCGGACGATGAACACGATGCGGCTGCGCCGATCCCACTGTCGGGGCCAACTGGCCATCTGCGCCCAAGGGTAAACGATATGTTGCACGGCGTGAATCACCCGCGGCAGGTCCTCGCCGGCCACGTCGATGACCCCCTTGACCCGCAGCAGTCCGTCGCCCGCCACCGAGGTCAGCATCTCGAGCGCGTCGGCGAGCTCGAACCAGTCGATCGGCGCGGCGAACTCGAGGCAGAAGCTGTGGATCGCGGCGTCGTGGCGGTTGGGATCGTGGCGGTGAGCGCGGCGCTCACTCAGTGCCTCGGCGCGCAACCAGCCGCGCACATCGGCACTGCGCCGCTCCGGGTCGTAAAGACCAAGCCCCAGCACCGCGCTCGCCGCCAGGCTGCCATTGGCGCTGGGCAGCCGCGGGGCGCCGGGATTGAGGCACGCCAGCGCTTCCTCGAGCTGCGCCAGGCCCGCCGAGTCGGCGAGGTCGGTCTTGGTAATGACGATGAGGTCGGCAACCGCCGCCTGCTTGGCGCTCTCGGGCTGGCGCGCCAGCTGCCCGAGGCCGTGGATCGCATCGACCGTGGTTACCACCCCGTCGAGACGATAGGCCGCGCCGCCGACCGGATCGAGAATCAGGGTGTGCAGGATCGGCGCCGGGTCGGCCAGGCCGGTGGTCTCGATGATCACTCGCCGGAATGCCGGGATCTTGCCGCTCGCGCGCCGCGCCAGCAGAGCGCGCAGAGTCTGGGCCAGGTCGTCGCGAATGGTGCAGCACAGGCAGCCGGCGTCGAGCAGCACGGTATGTTCGTCAAGTCGCTCGACCAGCAGGTGATCGAGCCCGACCGTGCCGAACTCGTTGACCAGCACTGCGGTGTCGACCAGATCGGGCGAACGCAGCAGCGCATTGAGCAATGTGGTCTTGCCGCTGCCCAGGAACCCGGTCAGCAGCAGCACCGGGATCGGGTGGCCGGCGTTCATCCCTTGCGGTGGGCGCGTGGATGAGCGGCGTCGTAGACCGCCGCCAGGCGCTGGAAATCGAGCGCGGTGTAGACCTGGGTGGTGACGATGCTGGCGTGACCGAGCAGTTCCTGCACCGCGCGCAGGTCCCCGCTCGACTGCAGCAAGTGGCTGGCAAACGAGTGGCGCAGCACGTGGGGATGGACGTCGACCGGAATTCCGAGCCTGACCGCCAGCCGCTTGATGCGCACCTGGATCGCGCGATGCGACAGGCGCCGACCCCGTGAACTGAGGAACAGCGGCCGCAAATCGGCATCCTGGTGTCCCTCCAGCCAGGTGTTGCGCACCGCCAGCCAGTGCTCCAGCGCGGTGCGCGCCGCCGCGCCTACCGGCACCGTGCGCGACTTGCCGCCCTTGCCCCGGACCGTTACCTCGCTCTCGGCCAGTGCCAGCCAGCAGGCGCTGCGATAGCCCGGTTCGTCGCAATAGCGCAGGTCGAGTCCCGCGAGTTCGGCAAGCCGCAACCCGGTCGAGTAGAGCAGCTCGACCATCGCCTTGTCGCGGACCGTCTCGAAGGCGTCGCCGGGCTCGAAGGCAACCAAGCGCACTGCGAGATCAGGCGCCAGGGCCTTGGGCAGACGCCGCGGCATCCGGGGAGCGCTCACCGAGCGCGCCGGATTGGCGCCGATCGCGCCTTCGGTGGCCAGTTGGTCGAGGAACCCCCGCCACGCCGAGAGCCGGCGGGCGATGGTCCGTGCCGCCAACCCGGCGCGCGTCGCGTCGGCGACCCAGCGCCGAACGTCGCGCTCCTCGAGCTGCGCCCACTCGCGCTCGCCGAGCAGCTCAACGAGCAAGTTGAGGTCGTGCTGATAATTCTTGAGCGTCGCCGGCGAATAGCCGCGCTCAAAGCGCAAGCGCGCGAGATAGCGCGCGAGCGCCTCCATGCTCACGCCACCAGTCGCGACAGCGCGGCGCTGGCGGTATCCGCGATGCGATCCAGAAAGGCGGTGCCCATCCCGGTCTGGAAGCGCTCGGGATCCGGGGAACCCAGCACCAGCAGCCCGAAGGCCAGCGGGTCGCCCGCCTTGCGCAGGGGCAGCAGCGCCACCGAGCGCGTGCTGCGCCCCCCTTCGGGGAGCCAGGCCGCCGCCTGGAAGTCGGAGTTGGCGCCGCAATAAGGGCGTTTCATGCTGTTGGCCAGCGTTATCACGTCAACCGGGACGGGACGGGCGAATTCCTTGTCGCGGTGTTCCTCGCGCAGCCCCCAGAGCCGCAGCGCCACGTGGGGCAGCCCGAACACGGTGCGCAGCCCGTCGCCGAACGCGTCAGCCAGGCGTCGGGCGTCGGATAGCAGCAGCTGGCGGGTCCAGCGATGGAGTTTCTCGGCGGTGGCGTCGTTTTCCTGTCCGTTATGGATCAGCTCAGCCAGACGCAGTTCGACCAGGCGATGCTTCTCGCGCAGCACTTCGAGCTGGCGCTCCTGCAGCGAAATTGCCCGGCCACCGTGGCGATGGCTCAGGGCCAGCGTCGTCAACAGTTCGCCATGCCGGTCAAAGAAGTCCGGGTGCTCGCGCAGGTATTCGCCCACCAGCCGCTCGTTGATTTCAGGTTCGGTCATCTTTGTTTCCCGTCAGATTTCGATCACACCTTCGAAGACAGTAGTAGCCGGTCCGGTCATCAGCACCGTGCCGCCATCCCAGGCAATCGTCAACCGGCCGCCACGGGTATCGACGTCTACCGGGGAGTCGAGCAGGTGGGCACGGATTCCGGCCACGGCCGCCGCGCAGGCGCCGCTGCCGCAAGCCAGCGTCTCGCCGGCACCGCGTTCCCAGACCCGAAGACCAATCCGATGGCGGTCGTGAATCCGCATGAAACCGGCATTTACGCGGCGCGGAAAGCGCTCGCAGTTTTCAGTCAGAGGGCCCGCGGTGGCCACTGGTGCGGTATCGAGATCGTCCACGATTCTTACGGCGTGGGGATTTCCCATCGAGACGACGATCACGTGACTGCTCACCCCAGCAAGCTCGATCGGCCAGGTATCTGCGTCGCCGACCCGGCTCGGCACCAGCCCCTCGGAAATGAACGGGATCAGGGCCGGAGTGAATTCGGGAGCCCCCATGTCGACGGTGACCCGATCGTCCTCGGCCAATTCGGGCTCGATGACGCCGCCGAGCGTACGCACCCGGATGCGGCGCTTGTCGGTCAGGCCCCGTTCGCGCACGAAGCGCACGAAACAGCGCGCACCATTGCCGCACTGCTCGACCTCGCCGCCGTCGGCATTGAAAATCCGGTAACGGAAGTCGATGCCGGGCTCGTCGGTCGCTTCGACCAGCAGCACCTGGTCGGCACCGACCCCACGATGGCGATCGGCCAGCGCCCTGACCTGCTCCGGCTGCAGGGCGAGCGACTGCCGGATTCCGTCGATTACGACGAAATCGTTGCCAGCGCCGTGCATCTTGGTAAAGCAGATCAGCATCGGGGAATTATCGCCGATTCACCGGCTGGCGCGCTCGCCATCGGGCGCGCTCAGTAGAATCCCGGCTCGCCCGGGGGCCTGGTCTTGAAGCGCTTGTGGCTCCAGAGATACTGTTCCGGCATCTCGAGAACGCGCTGCTCGATGAACTCGTTCATGCGGCGCGCCGCGATCTCCGGATCCTCGTCGGCGAATCCCTCCCACGCCGGGTAGATCCGCACGACATAACCTGCGTCGGTCATCTCGGTCACGAAGGGCACAACTGCCGCGCCGGTGATATGGGCGAGCCGGGATATCGAGGTAACGGTCGCCGCGGGAACACCGAAGAACGGCACGAATACCGCGTCACGCGCCCCAAGGTCCATATCGGGGAGCACCATCAGCGGCAGTGGTTCGCGCAGGACCTTGATTGCCGGCCTCATGCCGTCGTTGCGCAACAGCATGCGCGAATCGCCGAAGCGCACCCGGCCGCGGGTCATCGCAGCGGAGAGCACCCGGCTCTTCTGCCGGCCGTAGATCGCGGCGCAATCGCTTTCGAGCGTGAAGCGGATGCCGCCGGCATCAAGGCCTACAAAGTGGGGCGCCAGCAGTATTACCGGCTTACCGCGATGGGCATCGAAGTTCTCGAGCCCCTCGATCCGGCAGAGCCGCCGAATGCGTTCCGGTCCCGCGTACCAGAAGATGAAGCGCTCGAAGAAGCTGCGGATGAAAACGCGGAAGTGCCCGCGCGCCACCGCCGTGCGCTGACTCAAGGACCAGTGGGGGAAACAGCGCGCGAGATTGATCTGGGTTACCCGGCGCCGGCGTGTTGCCAGCCAGTAGGCGAGTTCGCCCGCCACCGTACCGATACTCCGCACCACGCCATAGGGCAGCAGTCCGATCAACCGTAGCAGGGCCAACCCGAGGTGCATTCCCCACTCGCGCTTCATGAGCCCCCTTGAGAGTCCGGTTGCCGGGCGCCGTCCCGGGAGACCGAGGCGGGCGCCTTGTAGCGGCGATAGCCCCAGAGATACTGCTCCGGTCGGCGCCGGATCGCTTTCTCGAAACAGGCGTTGAGATGTTCGGGGCTGGGGCTCTCCACTATCTCCTCGAGGCGGAGGTCCCAACCGCGGCCCCCGGGCAGGCGTTCGCAGATGCCCAGCACAACCTTGGCACCGGTTCTCTCGACCAGCCGCTGTGCCAGGGTGCTAGTGTAAGCCGGGCGACCAAGAAACGGCGCCCAGCGCCCATTCCCGGCCGATGGCACCTGATCGGGCAAGAGCGCCACCGCTCCCCTGGAGCGCAGAGCGCGGAGCATCGCCCTGACCCCGGCAACATCGGCGGGCAACGCCTCGAAGCCAGGGGCGGCGCGCGCACCGCGCACCAGCGCTCGCATCCACTTCTTGGTCGGGGGCTTGTAGAGTGCGGTCAGCTTGCCGCCCACCAGGCGCGCGCGGGCGGCGTAGACCCTGGCCCCAACCTCGAATCCACCGAGGTGAATGGTGATCAGCAGCAACCCGCGGCCGGCCTCTTCGGCGCGATCCAGCACCTCCATGGTGTCGCACCTGACCAGCGCCAGCAACTGGTCCGGAGAACGGCTCCAAATGAACGGCAGTTCGGCGAGTGCGCGACCGGCCTCGACGGCGGCGGCGCGCCTCATCGCCGGGGTGTCCAGGCCGGCGGTGCGCAGGTTGTCGCGGATCTTGCTGCGATAGGAGCCCGACGTGAAATAGACCAGCAGCCCGAGCCCGCTGCCCAGCCAGCGCAGAAGCCCCAACGGCAACGCACCGGCAAGCCTCATCGGCCACGCCAGTCGGGCACTCGGCACAGGCTCGTTCACCTCAGACAGATCTCCCCAATCGCGGGCTGTAGGTCAGCCAATGGTGGCGGCGGCGACGCCAGCCGCTTGCCGAGGATAACGCGGGATGAATTATAATTTGCCCGTCGCCGAGTTAACGGACAACTTGCGGGGCGACAGGTTGGGCTTTGCGCCCGGCCAAAAAAACCGCTAAAGCGTCGCCGCTTCCCGAAGTCGGCAACGCCAATTGGCCCTGTCGACGGCACTCAAGGTGCCATCAGCAACCGGAGAAGCGCGCAATGTCACAAGAATACCTCTTCACCTCCGAGTCGGTGTCCGAAGGACACCCCGACAAGGTCGCCGACCAAATCTCGGACGCGATCCTCGACGCGATCCTGACCCAGGACCCGAGCGCCCGCGTCGCCGCCGAAACGTTGTGCACGACCGGCCTCATTCTGCTCGCCGGCGAGATCACCACCACTGCCAAGGTCGACTACCACGCGGTGGCTCGCGAGACGATCCGCGCTATCGGCTACGACAACAGCGATTTCGGCATCGACCATCGCGGCTGCTCGGTCCAGATCTGCTATGGCCAGCAAAGCCCCGACATCAAGCAGGGCGTCGACAACGCCCATGACGACAATCTCGACCAGGGCGCCGGCGACCAGGGCATGATGTTCGGCTACGCCTGCGACGAGACCCCCGAGCTGATGCCGGCGGCGATCCACTACGCTCATCGGCTGGTCGAGCGCCAGGCGCTGTTGCGCAAGGATGGCCGACTGCCGTGGTTGCGTCCGGACGCCAAGTCGCAGGTCACGCTGCGCTACGTCGATGGCCGCCCGCATGCGATTGACACCGTCGTGCTGTCCACCCAGCACGCGCCCGACATTCCGCTCGCCCAGCTGCGCGAGGCGGTGATCGAGGAGATCGTGATGCCGGCGCTGCCGCGCGAGCTGATCCAGGGCGACATCAAGTATCTCGTCAACCCGACCGGCCGCTTCGTGGTCGGCGGACCGCAGGGCGACGCCGGCCTGACCGGGCGCAAGATCATCGTCGACACCTACGGCGGCTCAGCGCCGCACGGCGGCGGGGCCTTCTCGGGCAAGGATCCGTCCAAGGTCGACCGCTCGGCCGCCTACGCGGCGCGTTACGTCGCCAAGAACATCGTCGCCGCCGGCCTGGCAACCCGCTGCCTGGTGCAGATCTCATACGCTATTGGAGTGGCCCGTCCGACCTCGGTGATGGTCACCACCCAGGGCACCGGCACGATCAGCGACGAGCGGCTGGCCGAGCTGGTGCAGGCGCATTTCGACCTGCGCCCGCGCGGCATCATCCAGATGCTCGACCTCCTGCGCCCGATCTACCTGCAGACCGCCGCCTATGGCCACTTTGGCCGTGACGAGCCGGACTTCACCTGGGAACGAGTCGACAAGGCTGCCGCGCTGCGCGCTGCGGCCTGAGTTAAGATAGCGCCTCGCCTCGAGGAGCGCTGCAACGGGGCCGGACGCCAGGTCCGGCTCGACCGCCAGGCTCGAGGCACCGGGGGTACGCGCAGGTCCTGCCGCGTGCGCCCCGGTCGAACGGCGCTCGTTGAACCGTGACGCGCTCACGGCAGACGGGCGAAACGGAAAATCTCGCTGCCATGCCAGCCGTCGCCATTTCTGCGAGGATGGAACGATGAAGTCAACCGCAACCAAGGTTAAACCCTTCACTGATTGTCGGATTGCCGACCCCGATCTCGCCGCCTGGGGCCGCAAGGAAATCCGTATTGCCGAAACCGAGATGCCCGGCCTGATGGCGATCCGCGCCGAATCCGCCGGCCAGCAGCCGCTGCGCGGCGCCCGGATCGCCGGATCGCTGCACATGACGATCCAGACCGCCGTGCTGATCGAAACGCTGACGGCGCTCGGCGCCGAGGTCCGCTGGGCGTCCTGCAATATCTTCTCGACCCAGGACCACGCCGCCGCGGCGATCGCCGCGGCCGGGGTACCGGTCTACGCCCACAAAGGCGAGACCCTGGCGCAGTACTGGGAATACACCCACCAGATCTTCGACTGGCCGGTCAGCGCCGACAACCCGCAGGGCTCGGCCAACCTGATCCTCGACGATGGTGGCGATGCCACCCTGCTGCTGCACCTCGGCACCCGGGCCGCCACCGATCCGAGCGTGCTTGACCACCCCAAGGGCGAGGAGGAGGTCGCGCTGTTCGCGGCGATCAAGGCCCAGCTCAAGCGCGACCCCGACTGGTACCGACGCCGGCTCGACAGCGTCATCGGTGTCACCGAGGAAACCACCACCGGGGTCGGGCGCCTCTACCGGATGGCGGCGCGCGGCGAGCTGGCGTTTCGGGCGATCAACGTCAATGATTCGGTCACCAAGAGCAAGTTCGACAACCTCTATGGCTGCCGTGAGTCGCTGGTCGACGGGATCAAGCGCGCCACC
>JAHYJF010000426.1 GCA_019428955.1 Burkholderiaceae bacterium | reverse complement strand
CGCCCCCTCTGAGGCAAGAAAGGCAACGGCAGCTGCCAGCTCCAGCGGGCGGCCGAGCCGCCGCATCGGTATGTCAGCGCACATGGCCTCGATCGTGTGTTCGGGAATGCTCAGCGTCAGCCCGGAGTCCATTTGCCCCGGGGCGATGGCGTTGACCCGCACCCCGCGCGCGGCCCATTGCGCGGCTAGGTCGCGGGTCAGATGGATCAGTGCCGCCTTGGACGTGGTGTAGGGCACGATCTGCGCCCGATCAGGCGTGAAGGATGTCAAGCCGCCGGTGGAGGCGATGTTGATGATTGACCCCGCACCTTGTGCCAGCATGATCCGCCCCGCCTCGCGTGCCGCGACGAAGGCGCCGGTCAGGTTGACCGCCAGCACCTTGCTCCAGCCCGACAAGGGGATATCTTCGGGCGCGCCCGACCAGCTGCTGCCGGCGTTATTGATGAGGATGTCGAGCCGCCCAAAGTGATGGGCCACCTGCAACACTGCGGCACGCACCTGCGCTTCGTCGCCGATGTCGCACGCGAGCGCCAGCGTGCGGGAGCCAAAGGTGGCGGCAATCTCGGCGGCCAATGCCTCGCATTGGTCAAGCTTGCGCGCTGCAAGCGCGACATGCGCACCCCGGTCGGCCAGCGCGGCTGCGATGGCGCGCGCCAAGTCGCCATGCCCGCCCAGCACCAGCGCCACCTTGCCGTCGAGGCCGGAAAGTTGGTTCAGAAAGCCGGGGGTCAGGGATTCGGTCATGGTGTCTCCGGTCAAATGGTGCGGGCCAGCCGCTGCGCCTCGAACAAGGCATGCGTGATACGGCGCGGCGATACGCAATCGCCGATCATGTGAACCGGCCTTGCGCCTTGGCGCAGTCTGGGCGCCACCTCGCGGCCGGTTTGCATGACCAGCAGATCGGCGGGCAGATCGTACTCTTCGCCCGAGGTCAGGTTAACCGCTGTCACGCTGCCTTCGGCCGTCGCGTCGACGGCCATCAGCACGCGGAATTCGGTGCCACCTGCACCCAGCCGCCCCAGCATTGGTGCCACGCTTTCGTGCGGCAGGAACCCGCCCAATGCCGCTGATGTGGTCAGGAATGTCAGCCGCCAGCCCGCGTCGACCAGCATTTCGGCGACGCCGTAGGTGAACCAGAAGCCTGTGCCATCGTCGGCAAATATCGCCCGCCCTTTACCCGAGGGCTCGGGCGCGCCATCGCGCAGCACATCGGCCCAGCTGAGGGTGCGCAGCGCGCCGGGCGGCGCAGCCAGTGCTGCCGGCACGGCGCCGGTGGCAACAATCACCGCATCGAATTCGGCATCGAGCGCCGACAGATCGTCGATCCGCGCATTGAAGCGAATATCCATGGAAGAATGGCGCATTTCATTGACCAGATGATCGACCATCTTCAGCAGGTCGCCACGGCCGGGCAGGCTGGCAGCCAGCAGAAATTGCCCCCCCAATGCCTCGGTCGCCTCGAAGATCGTGACCCTGTGGCCGCGTGCCGCGGCGACTCGCGCGGCCTCCATTCCGGCCGGGCCACCGCCAATGACGGCGAGCCGTTTCGGGTCGCCTCTGGTCAATCGGTCAAAAGGCTCGCGGGTCTCGCGGCCGGTTTCGGGGTTCAGCGAGCAGTGCAGATGCGGAAAGAACGCCCGGCATTCCTGGTTCAGCCCGACGCAAGGCCGGATTCGCGCTGCCTGCCCGGTGCGGGCCTTTTCGGCGAAGGCGGGTTCGGCGATGAACGCGCGCGCCATGCCAACCATGTCGGCGACGCCGTCCGCCAGTAACTTTTCCGCCAGTTCGGGCGACTGGATCTTTTGCCCGACGATTACCGGCAAGCCGCATTCAGCGCGAATGATGCCTGCCGCCCGTGCCGCCGGCGCTTCGGAGTGGGTGGCATCCTTCACATAGGCGCCGCGCACACCTACGGTGATGTTGAGATAGTCGGTCTCGCCCTGCCGGGCCAAGCATTGCCCGATGCCCACGGTGTCGCGCACGCCCAGGCCGTCGGCAGTTTCCTCGTCTGCCGACAGGCGTGCGCCGATGATGAAGTCGGGCCCGCAAGCTTCGCGCACCCGCGCGATGGTCTCGGTCACCAGCCGGGTGCGATTTTCAAGCGATCCGCCCCAGGCGTCGGTGCGGCGGTTGGTTGCCGGCGACATGAATTGCGCGAACAGATAGCCGTGCGCCGCATGCAACTCGACCCCGTCATAGCCGCTCGCTTGAAGGTTTGCA
>JAHYJF010000425.1 GCA_019428955.1 Burkholderiaceae bacterium | reverse complement strand
GCTCTTCCGATCTGCTCAAACCCCGGCGAGCCGGGCTTGAACACTTGCGGCAGCATGCGGGCGGCCAACTTGCCGGCCAGCTCCCAGCCGCTCTTGGCACCTTCGTCCGGGGCCAGCTCATCGCACTCTTCGATGGTGACGGCCACGCCGTCGTACATCAGCAGGTTGTTGTCGGCCAGGAAGCGGGCGAACAGCATGCGGTGCCAGTGCTGGTAGGCCACCTCTTGCACAAGGTGCTGCACCTCTTGCCTGCCATAGGTTGGGTTGGTGCTCTTCGAGTCACGAGCGTCACCGAGCTGCTTGCCGTGGGTCCGCAGACGGTTGCGCAGCGCCTTTTCGGTGTCGCTCAGAAATGCTTCGGGCTTGTCGTGGCCGACGCCAAGTTGATCCACGGCCGCGTACGCAGCAGTCTCGGCCACCTTGCGGGCCGCTTTGACGGTCTTCTCCAGCGCGCTGCGCAGGTCTTTGTCGAGTGCTTGCATCATGGGAATCAGGCCTCAGTGAAGGATGACCGGGCCGTTTTTCAAGGCCAGCGCAATGGTTTGCTTGGCGTCCAGCAGCCAGGCGTCGATGTCTTCGTCGGTCTTGATGGTGCGGCTGGGCAGCTTGACGAATTGCGCCTTGGGCTCCATCAACTCCGCAGCGGCCACCAGCACAGCGTCAAAGCGCGAATCGATGGCGGCCACGCGGTCGGCGAACGAAGACAGCGACAAACGATCGACCGTAGCCAGCACCTCGTCTGTGTTGGCCACTTGCACCTTGGGTGCGTCGGTGAGGGTGAGTTTCTGGGCGGCCAGCAGGCTGTTGCGCTGCTCGGGCTCCAGCTGCTGCCAGTTGGTGTCGGCGTCCAGGCGCGTCATGCCGTTCTTGTGGCGGGCCTGGTAATCGGTGTGCAGACGGTTCAGTTCGTCTCGCAGCAACTGAGTGAGGCTGGCCACCAGCGGCGTGACGGGATCAGGCTCCTCCAACAACTGGCGCTGCTGCTCCAGGTGCGAGACCTGTGCCACCAAGACCTCAGCTCCCGACAACCCATTGGCCTGGGCCAGCAGACGCTTGAGGGTGTTCCAAGCCGGCAGGCGCTTGTCGATGCGCTCTGCCAGATCCGTCCATGTGTCGATGGCGGCGCTGAGTTCGTCGCGCTGGTTGTAGAGGGCCAACAGCTGCTCGTTGCCGGCGGTGAGGCGGATTTCCTCCAGCCCCTTCGTTTCCGGGCGAGCCGGACGTGGGGCCTCGCCCCCGGCACGGTTGGCCAGCTCTTGCGCGCTGACCAGGAACTGCGGCACGTGGGCCAGCTCTTCGCCTTGCTTGGCGGTGAGGCCGACCTTCTGCAGCACCTTGCGAATCTGGATGCGCTGCGCCGCCGAGACGGTTGCCGATTCGACCTTGAACATGGTCTTGCCGATGACCTTGCGCTCCAAGTCTTTAGGGTCGATGGTCTGACCCTTCTCGTCCTGAGCGCGGATCAGTCCGGCCACCAGCATTACCTGTAAGCCACCGTCCACCGCGTCACCCGGCCAGCCGTAGGTGGCGCCCTCGAAGTTCTTGCGGATGTCGATGCCCTTCTTGCCGCCAGCAATGAAGGCCAGGATGGCTTTGCACACTGGGTTTTTGGCGGGCTCGCCGTCGTCGCCCACACTCTTGAGGGCATCTGGCGCGCCGTTTTGGGCCTTCTTCAGAACGTTTTCCCAACCAGCATGGTCGGCAATGTGGAACTGCGGGTAGAGCCGCTGCAAAGCATTGGTGGCGGCCTCCAGAGTCATTGCCTGCAGGTCGGTGCCCAGGATCTCGTTGCCGCCGCCTTGGAAGACGCGGGCGCCAGAGAAGGCCTCTTGCAGCAGTTCGCGGATCTTGCCTTCAGCGGTCTGCTTTGTTGTCTCCATGGCCGAGCGGGCCTCGTTGCCCTCGGCGGTGTTGGGCACGCCGCGCTTGTCGAGCGTGGCGCTGGCGGCTTTGAAGTCGATCAGGTAATGCCGCAGGTCATCGGCCGAGCGCTTGGGGATGAACACGAACACGGTGGGCGACTGGTTGCCCACCTGGCGAGCGTCGGCACGCACCGAGTTTTCGTCGATGCTCCAGCCATCGCGCACCCAGACGCAGACCTTCTCGGCGGCGTCGCCCGGCAATTGGGCGTCGAACACCGGGAAGATGTCGCGCGTGACCTTGGATGTGCCTTGGGTCAGCGACAGTTTGCGCACCATCTCGCCGAAGCGGCGCCGGATGCG
>JAHYJF010000044.1 GCA_019428955.1 Burkholderiaceae bacterium | reverse complement strand
CATGGACCGGGCTCTCGCCTCCGCCGTCGAGACTGTAGTGGTCCTCGTGACGGCGAAAATAGGGCAGCACCTCGTCCCACGACCAGCCCGGATTCTGCTTCGCCCAGCCGTCGTAGTCTCCGCTCTGGCCGCGCATGTAGATCATCCCGTTGATCGAGGAACAACCGCCCCAGACCTTGCCGCGCGGGTACTTGAGAGAGCGGCCGTTGAGCCCGCTTTCGACAGACGTTTCGAATAACCAGTCGGTACGCGGATTGCCCATACAAAACAAATAGCCGATCGGGATTTGAATCCAGACGTAGTTGTCGCGCTTGCCGGCCTCGAGCAGCAGCACCCGCACCGCCGGATCGGCGGAAAGCCGGTTGGCCAGCAGGCAGCCGGCGGTCCCGGCCCCAACTACCACGTAGTCGAATGCTTCCATGCCCAAGGCTCCCAGTCGAACTGCATTTCTTCCCCGACGCCCTCGCCCGCAGATCCCGGCGACCCCGCCTGCTGAAGTATCGTGCATTGTTACCTGACTTTGTCGATGGCGACAATCCCCAGTCTTTTCCCCGGCGCCGGTTGCTAACTTCAGCCCCACCAACTGATAATGACCGACTGGGAGGAAACGCAGTGGCAGTGGGTGCAGACGCAGGGAACAGGGCGGGTTCGGCAATGATCGCGGTCACGGTTGGCGATGTCTGCGGCATCGGCCCGGAGATCGTCCTCAAGGCGATGTCCGAGCCGGCGATCGCGCGACGCTGCATCGTGGTCGGCGACCGGGGCGCGGTGGCCGCGCAGGCCAGGCACCTCGGGTTGCCGATGCCGGGGCGGTTTGAATCGGTCGCGGCGCTCGAGGCACCCTACCCCCCTTTCGGGGTGCTCGACGCGCGGGCTGGTGAAGCGGCGTATCAATTCATCAGGCGCGCCGCGGCCATGGCCATGGCCGGCAAGGTCGGCGCCGTCGTCACCGCGCCCATCTCCAAGGAGGCAATGCACCGCGCCGGACATCTCTACCCGGGACATACCGAGTTGCTGGCAACCCTGGCCGGCGACGTCGATGTTCGGATGATGCTGGCCAATGAAGAGCTCCGGGTGATCCTGGTGACGATCCACGAGGCGCTCGGCAGCGCGATTGGCCGGATCAAGCGCGATCTGGTGCTGCGTACAATCGAAATTGCCGCCTCCGGTTTGGAGCGCATGGGAATAGCCGCGCCCCGGATCGCGGTCGCCGGGTTGAACCCCCACGCCGGCGAAGGCGGGCTTTTCGGCAATGAGGAAATTGCGGAGATAGCGCCGGCGGTGGCGGCGGCGCGAGCCGCAGGTATCAATGCCTCCGGCCCTTATCCGCCCGACACGGTTTTCATGCAGGCCCGCGGCTTCAAGCGCTTCGACGCGGTGGTGGCGATGTATCACGATCAGGGACTGATTCCGGTCAAATACATGGGTCTCGATGAGGGGCGCAACATTACCTTGGGCCTGCCGTTCCTGCGCACCAGCCCGGATCACGGCACCGCCTTCGACATTGCCGGAAAGGGAATTGCGGATCCGGCCAGCATGGTGAGCGCTCTCAATTACGCGGCGACGATGCTGGACCATGCGCGGGACGCGCCATGAATGACTTGGATGTTAATGCCTACTCCGCTAAAACTCCCCGCTCGGAGTGGGCGTTCACTCTCCTTGAAGAGCTTGTGTTTATTGCCCATAACCGAAGCAATCAGGCAGAATGCGATGAACAAACCGCTTAACTCCGAGGACTTGCTCGCCATCCTTGACGAGCACCGTCTAGTCGACCGCTTCGAGTTTGACCAGATACTCGACCTGCCCACCGCCGAAGTTGTCCAGGCCGGGATAGTCGCCGCCCGCATCGCCCGCGGTGAACGACAGGTCGGATACAAGATCGGTTTCACCAACCGCACGATCTGGCCGCTCTATGGGGTCTACGAACCCATCTGGGGTCCGATTTACGACACCACGGTGATTCTTCTCGACGGCATCGAGGCCGAACTCGACCCGACCCGGTTCATCCTCCCGCGGCTGGAACCGGAGATCGTGTTCGCGGTCCGAAGCGCGCCGGCCTCGGCCGAGCTCAAGGACGTGGCGGTGGCGCTTGACTGGGCGGCTCATGGCTTCGAGATTGTCCAGAGCCCGTTCGCTGATTGGCGCTTCACCGCCGCCGAGTCCTTCGCGGCCCAGTCGCTGCACGGCGCGCTGCTGGTCGGCCCGCGGGTTCCGATCGGGCAGATGGCGGATGGCCCGGAACAACTGGCCGGACTGCTGTCGCGCTTCTCGATCGAGCTCTCGCAGGACGGCGAGCTGGTCGCCAGCGGTCGGGGCAGCGACGTGCTGGACAGCCCGCTGCACGCGCTCAGCCATCTGGTCCGCCAGCTCGGCAACCGCGCCCTGGCGCTGAACCCCGGGGACATCATCACCACTGGCGCGCTCACCGACGCCCAGCCTCTTGCCAGTGGCCAACAATGGCATACCCGTCTTGAAGGGCTGGGGCTGGCCGGGCTTACCCTGAAGGTCGCAAGCTAGATGAGCCCTTTGCCCAGGGTCACTCCGGCCGAGATCGGCGCCGCCGGGCTCCGCATCCAACCCTACGTCCGCAGAACCCCGGTGATCACGGTGGATTGCGACGGGACAAGCGCCGAGCTCAAGCTCGAATTCCTCCAGGTCAGCGGCACTTTCAAGGCGCGCGGCGCCTTCAACCGCTTGCTGGCCGCACAGGAGCAAGGCGGGTCGCTGCCGGCGGCGGGCATCGTCGCGGCCTCGGGCGGCAACCACGGCATAGCGGTGGCACACGCGGCGCGCGCGCTCGGCGTCAGCGCCAATATCTTCGTGCCTGAGACCGCGCCTGAAGCCAAGGTGGCCAAGCTGCGCGCGCTGGGCGCGGTGGTCCATGCCATCGGCGCCCAGTACGCCGAGGCCTACGCCGCCAGCGAGGAGTTCGCCATCCGCACCAAGGCCTTGCGCTCGCATGCCTACGACCAGTTCGAGACCCTGGCAGGCGCCGGTACCGTAGCCCTCGAGTGGGTCGAGCAGTCGCCCAATCTCGACACCGTGCTGGTGGCGGTGGGCGGAGGCGGACTGATCGGCGGGATCGCAGCCTTCTACCGCGGCACCGTGCGCGTCGTGGCCGTCGAGTCGGAGGGCTGCCCGACGCTCAACCGGGCGCTGGCCGCGGGCCGGCCGGTCGACATCGAGGTCGGCGGCCTGGCGGCAGATTCGCTCGGCGCCCGCCGCGTCGGTTCGTGGATGTTTCCGATCGCCCAGGAGCACGTTGCGCAGGCTGTGCTGGTGAGCGATGCGGCGATTGCAACGGCCCAACGCTGGGCGTGGTCGTCGTTGCGCATCGCCAGCGAACCAGGCGGGGCGGCCGCGCTCGCGGCGCTGCTCTCAGGAGCCTACGTGCCGGCAGACGGCGAGCGCGTGGGCGTGCTAATGTGCGGCGCCAACGTCGATCCCGCCACCTTGTCGAAATCTGCAGAAGGGTCACCAGAGTCATGAGCACCACAGTATCGGATTCGTTCTTTCAACCGTCATACGTAGTTTCGCGCGAGCGCCTGCTGGCCAGCGGACACGGGCTGGCATCGCGCCTGGGGCTAACGGTCGATTCGCGCGCGCTGGCCGAGCGCGGCCCGGAGGGCGAAACCCTGGCGCTGGACTTCATGATCTTCGGCGCCCGTCATCCACGTCACGCCTTGGTCATCTCGAGCGGCACCCATGGCGTCGAGGGCCACGCCGGAAGCGCGGTGCAGCACTACCTGGCCAGCCGCATCCTGCCGCGGCTCGAGCTCGGGCCCGACACAGCGATCATCCTTCAGCACGCCAACAATCCCTACGGCTTTGCCTTCAACCGCCGGGTCAACGAAGGCAATGTCGACTACAACCGCAACTTCCTCGAGCACTTCGATCGCGAGAAGGTTTCCGCCGACTACGAGCTGCTCCACGATATTCTCAACCCGCCCGACCTCGATGCGGCGCGTGAAGCCCAGCGCTGGGAAGAAATGCAGCGCTTTGTCGATAGCACCAGCCTGCGCCACTTCCAGCAAGTGGCGTTGGAGGGGCAATACAAGTATCCCCAGGGCATGCAGTTCGGTGGCCACGCCCCCCAGGCTGGGGCCAAGCACCTGTTGGCCCTGGTGGCCCAACACCTCGCCCAGGCCAGCACCGTCATCTGGCTCGACTTCCATACCGGGCTGGGCGAATTCGGCGCCTGTGAACTGATTACCGGCGCCGCCGCCGGCAGCGACTCGCACCGCTTCTCCCAGGAAGTGTGGAACGGCGCGGTCAAATCGGCATCGTCGGGTGAATCGCTCTCGACCCCGCTCAACGGCTTGCTCGACCGCGGCATCGAGGCAACGCTGCCTGGGCAGTGCCGGCTGGCCTTCGCCTACCCCGAATTCGGCACCTACCCGACCGACCTGGTGCTGCGGGCAATACGCGCCGACAACTGGCTCCACGTCCATGGCGATCCCGGTGATGCCACCGGCAAGGCGATCAGCGCCGAACTGCTCGAGGCCCTGCGCCCCGACAATCCGCTCTGGCGCCGGATGATCATCGAGAAAGGCGCCCGGCTCGTCGACCAGGCGCTCACCCATCTGCCCGGGGTCCGCAGACAGGGCGCTGTGCGGGCCTCGTCGGCCTAGCGGCTGGCAGGGTCCCGAGCCTGATGGCTGACAGACGGGCTTTACCAGCCACCGCGCGGCTGGCGCGGGATTTCGCGTTAGCGTGCGATCTGCGGTAGATTATCGCCATGGATGAACTAAGCCCTGCCCAGCGCACCGCTGCCACCGCACGAATCATGGTGACCTTCGGCGCGATCTTTATCGCCGAGGCACTCTGGCGTGGCTCCGCTGCCCGCACTATCATCGCCGCCGCGCTGCTGGGCGCTGGCGGTTGGCTGCTCTCGCTGGCCAAGCGCAACGGTTCGTAGCGCCCATGCGCGACTTCGAGTCGCTGGGTGTCGATCGCCACCCGATCGACGAAGAACTCTGTGATGCCGGAACGCTCGGGCCGGAATTCGCCCACCTGGCGCGCGTCTATTGCGCGAGTCCGCGCGCCCTCGTGTTTCGCAATCCTTCGTCGGACTGGCGGCTGTTCGCGGTTCTGCTTCCGCTGGGATCACGGCTATCGCTGATGGCGAACCCGATCTTTGCCCAGCTGACGCGCTCCTGGGGCATGAACGTACGCTTCATCGGGGTTGACCGCGACCACCTGATCTACGACTTCCGCGCCCTGCTGACCGACCGCACCCTCGCGCTGCTGGTCGACTGGCTGGCCGGCATCGAACAGCGCCCATCGACGCGCGCAGCGGACGGCGACGATGGGCTCGATGTGCTGTTCGCCACGCTGGCGGGCGAAATGCTCACCATCCTCGAACACTCTCCGGCTGCGCGCACGCGCCACCTCGAACTCCGCCATCGGCTCGAGAGCGAGGTTCCGGGGACGCTGTTCGAGCGCTCGACACGCTTTCCCGATTTCCTCCATGGGCTGCGCCAGGCCCTGCGCGACGGGATCATCGACGTCGCTTTCTATTCCCGCGCGCTGCGCTCCATCGACCTGCGCGAAGCGGCCTTCGAGCAGCGGATGGCAGCGATCATCGAGACCTGTCTCGATCCCGTCACCCTCACCAGGCTCGAGCGCTGCGGCGCCGGACAACACCTCGGCTGCTACAACTGGTTGTGCATCGCCCCGCGGCACGCGAGCGCACGGGCTCACGTGCTGGCGGCGCTGCCGGCGCTGGCCGGTTTCTTTGCCGACGCCCTGATGTCATTCGACCGGCCTCCTGCCCGCGATGAGCAGGACTCAAGTGAGGGCGCGGCAGCGGAGGTGAGCCACGACCGCGCCGGCCCCGAACGCCGCATGGCGATCATCCTGGACCTGCCGCGGCTGGTTGCAGGCGGCGATACCGCTCATGGCCAGCACTGGGCGATGGTGCTGCGCCAGGCGGTGGATGCCGGCCAGGATCGCTACGTAATCGAGGCGATCGCCGAGCGCTTCGCGGTAGAGCCCAACGTGATCCGCCGCCTGTGGCATGAGCGCCCGGCCGGCATGGGGCAACCGCCATCGTGGCAGATCGCCCCGATCCTCCACGTGCTGGCCGCGACCGACTCGGCCGACTGGCCTGCCAACGAACGGCAGTGGCGCGAGTTGCTGGCCGGCGCGGTGCCGGCCGAAGCGGCATGACCGGGAAGCGGTGCCGATGAGGCGCTGCTGAGTCGGCCTCATCCTGGCCGGCGCAAAGGCCACGCTTGCAACCGCCGCGATTCTGGATCACCCTAGATTTTGTCTCTGCCACGCGGGAGGCCCATGACCAATCGAACGAGGTTCTCTCTGGTCGCGGTTGTGCTGGCCGCGGCGCTAGCGCTTGCGACGGGCTTTGCCCAGGCACCGCCGGAGGCGGTCGTGCTCAAGATCGAGGGTGCGATCGGCCCCGCCACTGCCGACTATGTGGTCCGCGGCATCGAGCGCGCACGCGACGACGGAGCCGCCCTGGTGGTGCTGCAGATGGACACCCCGGGCGGACTCGACACCGCGATGCGCCAGATGATCAAGGCAATCCTCGCCGCCCCGATCCCGGTGGCCAGCTTCGTCGCGCCGGGCGGTGCGCGCGCGGCCAGCGCCGGCACCTACATCCTCTACGCAAGCCACGTGGCCGCGATGGCGCCGGGCACCAACCTTGGCGCGGCGACGCCGGTGCAGATCGGCATTGGCGGCACCGGCGGTGACGAGCCGATCATTCCGGGCGCGGAGAAAGAGAGGCCGACGAGCGATCCGAAACCCAAGGACGCGGTCGATGCCAAGGCGAAATTGCCGCTTCCCGGCGGCGGGGCGATAAACCGCAAGGTGGTGAACGACGCCGCCGCCTACATCCGGGGGCTGGCGCAGATGCGCGGGCGCAATGCGGACTGGGCGGAGCGCGCGGTGCGCGAGGCGGTCAGCCTGTCGGCGCGGGAGGCGCTGGATCTCAAGGTGATCGACCACGTCACGCGCGACGTACCGGACCTGCTGCGCCAAGCAGACGGGCGCACCGTGACGGTTGCCGGCCAAGCGCTGGTGCTGCGCACTGCCGACGCGCGCATCCGCAACATCGATCCGGACTGGCGCGAACAACTGCTCGGGGTGGTCACCAACCCGAGCGTGGCGCTGCTGCTGATGATGGCGGGGATCTACGGGCTGTTCTTCGAGTTCACCTCGCCTGGCTTCGGCGCGCTCGGCATCATCGGCGCGATCTGCCTGCTGCTCGCGCTCTACGCGCTGCAACTGCTGCCGATCAACTATGCCGGGCTGGCGCTGATCGTGCTGGGCATCGGGCTGATGATCACGGAGGTGTTCACCCCGAGCTTCGGGGTGATCGGCATCGGCGGGGTCATCGCGTTCATTGCCGGCGGCGTGATGCTGATGGACGAGAACATCCCGGGCTTCGGGATTCCGGTCTCGCTGATCGTTGCCACCGCGATCTCCAGCGCGCTGCTCATCGGGTTGGTCGGCACGATGGCGCTGCGCGCCCGGAGCGGCGCCATCGTGACCGGCGAGGAGGCCCTGGTCGGAGCCACCGGCGAAGTGATCGCCGACGGCGCCGGCACGCACTGGGCCCGCATTGCCGGCGAGCGCTGGCAGGTGCGCGCCGACCAACCGCTGCAACCAGGCCAGCGGGTACGCGTCGAGGCCCGCGACGGGCTGGTGCTGCGAGTCACACCGATCAATCCCCCACGGGCATAAGAGGAGAGTAAGCATGTACTTCAACCTAGGAGTGGGCGGGATCACCCTGCTGTTCGTGGTCGCGCTGTTGGTCGCCTCGATCCGCATCCTGCGCGAGTACGAGCGCGCCGTGGTGTTCACGCTGGGCCGGTTCTGGAAGGTCAAGGGACCCGGCCTGGTGATCCTGATCCCCGGCATCCAGCAGATGGTGCGGGTCGATCTGCGCACGGTGGTGCTCGACGTGCCGACGCAGGACGTGATCTCGCGCGACAACGTTTCGGTCAAGGTCAACGCGGTGGTGTACTTCCGCGTCGTCGACCCGAAGAGCGCGATCATCCAGGTGGTGAACTTCATGTCCGCCACCAGCGAGCTGGCGCAGACGACGCTGCGCGCCGTGCTCGGCAAGCACGACCTCGACCAGATGCTGGCCGAGCGCGAGCGCCTGAACGTCGACATCCAGAAGGTGCTCGACGAGCAGACCGACGCCTGGGGGATCAAGGTGTCGAACGTCGAGATCAAGCACGTCGACCTGAACGAAACGATGGTGCGCGCGATCGCCAAGCAGGCGGAAGCCGAGCGCGAGCGGCGGGCCAAGATCATCCATGCCGAGGGCGAGTTGCAGGCCGCCGAGAAGCTGAGCCAGGCCGCGAAGGTGCTTTCCTCCGAGCCCGGCGCAATACAACTACGCTACATGCAGACGCTGGTGAACATAGCCGGCGAGAAGACCTCCACCATCGTTTTTCCGATGCCGGTCGACCTCTATACCAAGCTCTCGGGCGCGATGGCCAGGCCTGATTAGGAGCGGCGCAGGCGCGCGACTGAATCCTGGCGGCGCGGCGCACGCCCGAAGCCGGGGACAGGTGCGCGAGCAGGGCGGTGGCGACGCCCCGCCCTCCGCGTCGGCTCCGGCCACGCCACCACCGGCAGCGCGAAGCAGCGCAACACCGCCAGGGCCGGGTAGTCGCCAGACCCCACCCGCGGGCGACGCTCAACGCGAGACCGGCTCGCCCGAACCCTGCAACAGGCGGTCGTGGACCGCGCCCCGCAACTCGATGGCCGCCGCCCAGTCGTCGCCCTTGGGCGCGATGGCCTCCGAGATGGTAACGGTCACCGCGGCGCGGCGCGGGAACCACTCCTGATCGCGCAGCACCCAGCGGGTGCCGCGCAGCGCTACCGTCACGATCGGCGTCGAGGTCCGCGCTGCCAGCACGAAGGCGCCCATCCTGAAGGGCAGCAGGCCGGTGCTGCGCCTGAACGTCCCCTCCGGAAACAGCGCCAGCGAGTCCCCCGCACGCAAGCGTTCCTCGATCCGCCGGGTGTCATCGAGCCCCTGGGCCGCGTCGAAGCGTTCGACGAACGAGGTGCCCATCCGGCGCAGCAGGGTTCCAAGCAGGAACGCTGATGACAGTTCCTGCTTGGCGACGAACGAATAGTGGGCGGGCAAGACCGCACCCAATACCAGCCAGTCGGCGTAGCTGGCGTGGTTGGCGGTGACGATCCGCGGCCCGGAGCCAGCCAGGTGCTCGCGGCCCAATACGGTAACCGGCAGGCCCGAGAGCCACAGCGCCGATTTCACCAGCGCGCGCGCCAGCACGCGGCGCAGGCCAATTCCGGGCACGGTCAGGATCAGCGCGCTGCCGATGACTACCACCAGGGCAAACAGGGTCCAGACCCATCCCGCCCACAGCCAGGCGACGGCGGCGCCCCCGACCCTGACCACCTGGCGGCCGGCGCCGCGCACCGCGAGCCGCAGCAACTGCATCCAGGGCGCTCGGGCGCCCTGGCCGAGCTGGCCGGTTTCGTAGAGTTCACGACAGGCCGAACGGCGGATCTTGCCGCTCGAGGTCTTGAGCACGCTGCGCGGCGGCGCGAGCACGATTTCGTCGGCCGGCGTGCCCAGCAGGTCGACTGACAGCGCGCTGATCAGCGCGCTGATCCGGGCGCGCTCATCGGATGCCGAGACATCGGTCTCGGCGAGCACCACCAGGCGCTCGGTCCCGGTGTTTTCGTCGGCCATCGGGAAGACGCACACGCCGCCCTTGCGCACCCCGGGGACCTGGCCGACCGCGTTCTCGAGTTCCTGGGGGTGAATGTTGTGACCGCCGCGGATGATGATGTCCTTGGCCCGCCCGGTCAGGAACAGCTCTGCGTCGGCGATAAAACCCAGGTCGCCGGTATTTAGCCAGTCACCGTCGCAAAGCTGCGCCGAGAGTTCCGGACGCCGGTAGTACCCCGAGGTCGACGATGGGCCGCGAAACTGTATGCGACCCTGATGGCGCTCGGGCAACTCGCGCCCGGCGGCATCGACCGCGCGAATTTCGTGACCCGGAAGCGGCAGTCCGCAACCCACGATCGCGAGCGGCTTGGGATCAGCGGGCGCGGCCGGCACCGCCCGCTCGTTGATCCGCATCTGGGTGCGATCGACGAATTCGATCCGCGGGCCCCGCCCGCGCGGCGGGAACGCCAGGCCGACCGATGACTCCGCCAGCCCGTAGACCGGCGTGATTGCCTCGCGGCGCAGGCCGCTGCCGGCGAAACGCTCGGCAAAGCGATTGATGGTCGCCGGTATCACCGCCTCGGCGCCGTTGAATGCCATTCGCAGGCAGCTCAGGTCGAGGCCCTCGAGTTCGCGCTCGTCGACCTTGCTGAGGCAGAATTCGTAGGCGAAGTTGGGGGCCGCGGTAAGCGTGCCGCGGTGCCGATGGATGGCGCGCAACCAGCGCGAGGGCCGCGCCAGGAAGGCCAGCGGTGACATCAGCACCAGCGTGAAGCCGATGTACAGCGAGCCCATCACCGCACCGATCAGGCCCATGTCGTGGTACAGCGGCAACCAGGAAACGAACACGTCGCTGGCGTTGACGCCGGTGGCGTCGCGCATCGCCGCGAGGTTGGCCAGCAGGTTGCGGTGAGTCAGCACGACGCCCTTGGGTTCGCCGGTGCTCCCAGAGGTGTACTGCAGGAACGCCAGGTCCTCGGCCGCGCGCCTGCCGCGAACGTCTGCGCCGCCACGGTGCGAACTCGAGAGTTCGGCGACGGTTTCGATCGCCAGACTCGAGAGACCCTGCAGGCGCAACAACCCCGCTACGCTGCGGGCCCGCTCGAAGGTGATCAGCACCGCCGACTGGGAGTTGGCGATGATCCCGGCGATCCGGCGCAGATGATCCTCGAGTTGCGACGGTCGAGCCGGCGGGTAGACCGGCACCGGGACACAGCCAGCGTACATGATGCCGTAGAAGGACGCGAGGAAATCTCGCCCCGTGGGGAGCATGATCGCGACCCGGTCGCCCGGTTCGACACCACGGGCACGTAGGCCTCCGGCCACCGCAATGGCATCGGCGAGCAGGGCGGAGTAGGTGATCGGCTCCGGGTCGGGGCCGTCGCCGTAGAGATAGACATGGATCCGGTCCGGGTGCGCCGCGACGTGCCATTCCAGCACCTCGATGATGGTCTGCGCGTCGTCCGGATCGGCGGCGAGAATCGCAGTGTCGAGTTCCGCCGCCGGCGTGAAGTCCGCCGCGGCGCTGCCGCCCTCGAGCTTCTCGAGAAACCCGAGGAGATCGTTGACCGTTTCGGCCTCGGCGATCGCCGCCTCATTCACGCGCACAGCGAGTTGGCGTTCGAGACGCCCAAACAGTTCCACCCGGGCCAGGCTGTCGAGGCCAAAGTCGCGCTCGAGCGAGCCTTCAAGCCCGGCGCGCAAAGACGTGTCAAGGCTGCGGTGCAGTTCCGCGGCGACTTCGCGAACCGCGGAGAGCACCTGTTCGTCGAGGCGCGCGGGCGGCTGCCCAGCGCCTGCGTTGCCCGCATCCGGTCGGCTTGCCGACTCAGCCATCATCTTCCGCTCCCCTGTTTGGTGCCACCGTCTGCCAGCAACTACGACTGCCGTTCGCTCGCGCCATTATCGCCGGGTACTGCGCGCTGCGCCCGCTCCAGGGCACCCCGGCCGATGGCACGCAGGAAGGTCTCGCCGTCCTCGCGGCCGAGCACAAAAGTCTGCTCGATCCGATCGGGGGCGGTGTAGTCCCAGCTGGAGACCGGGATCTGGCGCGACGGCTGGACGTAGATCCGACCCTGCAGGCCGAAGATCTGGGCATAGCCGGGATAGCGCCTGGTGGTCAGCACCAGCGTCGGAACCGGCGCAGGATCAACTGCCGCGACCGGAATGCTGTCGACCAAGCCGCCGTCGAGCACCGGTCCGCCACGCCGATAGACCACCGGCGTGAACGGCGGGGTGCAGCTCGAGGCCAGGATCAGCGCCACCAGGTCGTCGTCGTTGGCGCAATCCCTGACCAGCTCGACTTCGGTGGTGAAGCCGAGCCGGGTGGCAAACTCGGGGTGCAGGGTCTTCTTGCCGTACTTGTCGATCTGGTCGGCAACCAGCCCCATCATCGCCGCGCTGCGGAATTCCAGGCGGCGGGGAATGCGCGCGTAGACCACCCTGATCTCGGGCGCATCGCGCTGCAGCTGGTTGAAATGAACCCCGCCCAGCAAGGTTTTCAAGGCCGAGCGGTAGATCGCGTACTGCGGAAACACCCGTTCTCCCGGCCGAAACAGGTTGAGCCAGTAGGCGTTCTTGGGATTCGACGACATCGTGCGGTAGCAGAAGCGGATGGCCTCGCGGGAGTCGTTGGCGTAGAGCAGGCACGCAATCCCGGCGCCCGCCGAGACTCCGGCGATGACCTTGGGGCGCAGCGCGATGCGCCGCGCCACCACGTCCCAGAAACCCGCCTGCCACCAGCAGCGATGCCCACCACCAGCCAGGACCACCTGTTCGAACATCGACCACACTCCTGGCGAGCGCGAATTCGCTCCGCCAATGACAAACTCCCGCGATCATTCTAGCCGGGCATAATGGCCGCTCCACATTTCCAGCACCGGTAATGCCATGAGCCTGCGAATCATCACCACCGGCGGAACCTTCGACAAGCACTATGACCCGATCGCCGGGGCCTTGTCGTTCTCGCGCTCCCACCTCGATGAACTATGCGCCCGGGCGCGTCTGTCGGCGCCATTCTCGATCGAAGTGCTGATGCTCATCGACAGTCTCGACATGGACGCGACGCACCGCGCCGCCGTGCTCGCAGCGTGTCGCGCCGCACCCGAGAGCCAGATCGTGGTGATCCACGGCACCGACACCATGGTCGAAACCGCCGCAGCAATCGGCGCTGCGGCTCTCGACAAGACTGTCGTGGTGACCGGAGCGATGGTGCCCTACGAAGTGGCCGGCTCGGATGCAATGTTCAACCTCGGTTTCGCACTCGGCTGCGCGGGGCATCTGGGCGCCGGCGCCTGGATCGCGATGAACGGGGTGGTACACCCCTGGAACCGGGTCCGCAAGAACCGCGAGCTGGGAGTCTTCGAGAAGCTTTAGGCCGCGTCGGACAGCGGCCAGCCGGCACGGCGCGCCAGCCAACGATAGACCGTTTCCGCCGCCATCGTCTGCACGCTCAGGCGCAGCACATGGAAGGTGGTCACCACCGGCACGCCGAGGTGGAGCACCTTGGCAGTGAGGCTCATCTCGGCGATTCCGCCCGGGCTGGTCGCCAGGATCATCGTCGCGGGCGCGATCCCGGCCGCGCTGCCGAGCAGGTAGCCGAAACCGGCCGATACCGCGATCCCGAGCGCGGTGATCACCACCATCACGGCGATCGCCCGCGGCGCGCGGGCAAAGAAACCCTGCTCGAACCTGGTACCAAGAGAAATGCCGATGAACACCTGACCGAGGTTGATGACCCAGCCCGGCAGCGCCGTTGGCGCGGCCTGCGCTGCGGTCAGGATCCCAGCCACCAGCAACGGTCCCATCACCCATGGATTGGACGAACCCAGCCGCTTGAGCCCCCACGCGCCGGCGCAGGTTGCCGCCACCAACAGCGCCAGGCCGGGGTAGCTGACGTCGATCCGGCCGGCTGCGTAGGCATCGCTGCCCAGCAGTCCAAGCCACTTGTAGATGAAGGGCAGGGTGCCGACCACCAGCACCACGCGCAAACTATGCGCGGCCGCGATCATCCCGACGTCGCCGCCCTGACGCTCGCCCTGCACCGCCATTACCGAAGCACCGCCCACCGATCCGGCGAAGAAGGCGGTCGCCGGATCAAGCCGCCCCCAGCGCCGCAGCGCCCAGGCAAAGGCCAGCCCGAGCCCGATCGCGTAGCAGATCGCCACCGCGATCGCCCAACTGTAGCCGGCGATCTGTCCTACTACCTGCGGCGTGAAGTAGAGCCCCAGGGCGGCGCCGATCGCCCACAAGCCGGCACTGCGAATCGCTTCAGGGCAGGCGAAACGGACGCCGGAGGCGCTCAGCGTGCCAATCGCCGCCAAGGGTCCGATCAGCCACGGCAGCGGGGCGTGCAGCAACTCGAACAGCAACGCCGCCGGCACTGCGACGGCAATTGCCCGGGCGAAGCCGGTCAGCTGGCTGTGATCAGCCAGCCCCGCCGTCATACGGCGCGTCGGCCTGCGCCGCCCACGCTGGCGAACATCGCCAGCCCTCCCATCCGGGCGCGACAAGGCTCGGCCATTTCGCTCTTCGCTGCCGAATGGGCCATATCAGCACGCACCATCACCTCAAAATCCTACCTGGTCAGACCCTTTTAGCTGCAGCATTGCGCGCGCTTCGGCGGGCGTGGCGATTTCCAGCGCCAGCGCCTCGATGATGGTGCGTATGCGCCGAACTTGGACCGCGTTCGACTCAGCCAGCTTGCCGGGTGCATCCCACAGGGAATCCTCCAGGCCCACGCGCACGTTGCCGCCAATCGCCGCCGACACGGTGGCAATCGGAATCTGCGCCCGACCCGCACCCAACACCGACCACAAATAGTCATTCCCGAACAGGCGATCCGCGGTCCGCTTCATCTGCATTACGTCTTCGATGTGATTGCCGATGCCACCGCGCAATCCAAACACCGACTGGATGAAGAACGGGGCCTTGATCAGACCGCGATCGAAAAAATGCGCGGCGGTGTACAGGTGCCCGATGTCGTAGCACTCGATCTCGAAGCGCGTGCCATTGCCGCCGCACGATTCGAGAATATAGGCGATGTCGCCGAAGGTGTTGCGAAAGATGCCATCATCGGAGTTGGCCAGATAGGGGCGCTCCCACTCGTGCTTGAAGTTCTCGTAGCGGTTGAGCATCTCGTAGAGGCCGAAGTTCATTGAGCCCATGTTCAGCGAGGCCACTTCCGGACTCAGCGCGAGCACCGACTGCAGTCGCTCCTCGACCCCCATGGTCACGGCGCCACCGGTAGTGAGATTGATGACCACATCGGAGGAGTCCTTGATTTTCGGCAGGATCTGGCGAAACAGCGCCGGATCCTGTGACGGACGGCCATCTTCGGGCCGGCGCGCGTGCAGATGCACTATCGCTGCCCCGGCGTCGGCCGCGCCAATCGCAGCATCAGCGATCTGGTCGGGGGTGACCGGCAGATACGGCGACATCGACGGGGTATGGATCGCCCCCGTGATGGCACAGGTGATGATCACTTTGCGGTTCTTGGCCATGGTCAGGCTCCGATCGATGATGATGGGCAGCAGTCCTCTCGACGCCGAGGTCGGGCGAGTGTAGTCCGCGTCGCACGGCGGGCGCAAGACTGACTGACCAGGATAACCGGGAGGGGCGACCCGCTGGCGCCAGCGGGCGAGGAGCGAGCGTTACAGGGCGCAATCGTTGATTGACCGGACGATGGCGGACGGAGATACTCTGCGTCGAACGGCCGCCCTAGAACCTGGATTCTGAACCCGGCGCCGCCCACCACCCTGAGGAGAGCGCAATGACACGACGGACCCTGCTGGCCACTTTACTGGCCGCAGCCCTTGGACTCGGTTACGGCGCCGCCGCAACGGCGCAGCAGATCATCAAACTAACCGCAGTGGCCGGCCATCCCCCGGTCTTCCTGTGGGTGAAGACCATGGACGAAGTCTTCCTCACCGAGGTCGACAAGCGGCTGGCCGCGAGCGGTAACAAGTACAAGATCGAGTGGACCAAGGCCTGGGGCGGCACGCTGGTAAAGCTCGGGGCCGAATCCAAAGGTGTGGCCGATGGCGTGGCTGACGTCGGTCTGGTCAGCACTGTCTTCGAAGCACCCAAATTCCCCTTGCAGAACGTCACCTATTTCACGCCCTTTGGCTCTGAAGACATCGCCCTGATCAGCAAGACCGTAAGCGCGCTGCAGGAATCGATTCCGGCGATGGGCGACGCGTGGCGCAAGAACGGCCTGGTCTACCTCGGTGGCATGGCGCTCGACTCCTACCACATCTGGACCAAGTTCCCGCTCACCAGGATCGAAGACCTGCAAGGCAAGAAGATCAGCGCGCCCGGCCCGGCCGCCGGCTGGATTCGCGGCACCGGCGCGGTAGCGGTTGCGGGCAACCTGAACAGCTACTACGAGGACATCAAGTCGGGCGTGTCCGATGGCGTGCTGGTGTTCAGCACCGGCGCGTGGGCAGCCAAGGTGCACGAGGTGGCCCCGTACATCACCAAGGTCAATTTCGGCAGCATGTTCTCCGGCGGCATCGCGGTAAACAAGAGTCGCTTCGAGCACTTCCCTCCCGAGGTTCAGCAGGCGTTCCGCGAAGCTGCTGAAGTCTGGTCAGCGGCCTACGCTCGGGCGCAAAGCGCGGCGGTGAACGCGGCGATGCAGAAGATGATCGATGCCGGCGGCAAGGTGAGCGAGCTTAGCGACGTCGAGCGCAAGCGCTGGGCCGATGCGCTGTCGCCGGTAGCCAAGACCTGGGCCGCCGACGCCCAAGGCAAGGGCCTACCGGGCAACGAGGTGCTAACCGCCTATATCGCCGACCTGATCAAGGGCGGCGCCAAACTGCCGCGCGATTGGAGCAAGTGACATTGGCGCCGCAGGAGTCTGAACTCCCGCTGGCCGGGAGCTCAAGGCCTGCCGACTCCTACGGCGGGCCGCCGCCCTTGGGCCTGGACCGCCTGACCCGGGCGATGAACGCGCTGGGCACGATGTGGATCCTC
>JAHYJF010000043.1 GCA_019428955.1 Burkholderiaceae bacterium | reverse complement strand
CGCCACCCGCACGCCCACGCTACGCGCGCTGTCGTCGTCCAGCCGCAGCGCGTCGAGCGCGGGGGCCAGCAGCCGCGCGCCCAGCAGCCCCGCCAGCAGCGCCGGCACCCCAAGCCGCAGCAGCCCGGTGCCGCGGTCCGCGAAGCCGCCGGACAGCCAGAACAGCAGGGTTTCAAGCGCGGTCTCGTCGGCCAGCAGCAGCACCTGCGTCAGCGACGCGAGCATCCCCGCCACGGTGACGCCGGCCAGAAGCGTGGTGGCCGGCCCCGCCGCCTGCCCGGCGGCCAGCGCGATACCGAAGACCGCCGCGGTGGCCGCAATGGCGCCAATGGTGGCCAGAAGCCCGATCTGCACGAGGCTGGCGGCACCGAACGCGGTAATGCCCAGGGTCACGGCAAAGGCCGCGCCCGCGTTCACGCCCAGCAGGCCGGGCTCTGCCAGCGGGTTGCGAGTGGCCGCCTGCATCAGCAACCCCGACAGCCCCAGCGACGCCCCCGTGACCGCCCCGACCAGCGTGCGCGGCAGCCGCAGGTTGGCGATGATCAGCGCGTCGGTGTCGCCGCCGCCCCGCAGCGCGGCAAGCACCGTGGCGGGGTCGTACAGGCGCAGCCCGAGATGCAGGCTTGCGGTCATCGCGAGTCCGAGGGCGAGGAGAAGAAACAGGTGCAGGCGTGCCATGGCAGGTTCCGTTTTCGCCTGATTGACATTCCCGACTGATACAGTCAATAAATCCGACACGCAAACCTGACAATATCTGTAAACAAAGCCGGAACCCCATGACACAGCGCCGCTTTCTGCTCAAGCTTCTGCCTTTCGTCACCCTCGCCCTCGCCGCCCCCGCGATGGCGCGGGACGTCACCGATTCGATGGGAACGATCACCGTCCCGGATACCCCGCAACGCGTCGTGGTGCTTACGAACGAAGGCACCGAGGCGCTTCTGGCGCTGGGCGTCGTGCCGGTCGGCGCTGCAAACTCCTGGAACGGCGACCCGTGGTGGAACCATATCGCGGATCTGATGGGCGACGCCGTGCCCGTCGGCACCGAAAGCGCGGTGAACCTCGAACTTGTGGCCGCGCTCGAACCCGACCTCATCCTTGGCAACAAGATGCGCCACGAAGAGATCTATCCGCAGCTTACCGCCATCGCGCCGACGGTCCTGTCGGCCGAGTTGCGCGGCGACTGGAAGATCAACTTCCGGCTCTATTCCGAAGCACTCGGCAAGGTCGCGGAGGGGGAGCAGGCGATCGCCGAATATGACGCGGCGGTGGCGGCGCTTCGCGACAGGCTCGGCGCGGCGGTCGAGGAAGAGGTGTCGGTCATCCGCTTCCTGCCCGGCCAGATCCGCATCTACCAGCTCGACAGCTTTTCCGGCGTGCTTCTGAAGGACGTGGGCTTCAACCGGCCGGCCAACCAGAACGTCGAGGAATTCGCCATCCGCACCGGCAAGGAAAGCATCCCCGACATGGACGGCGACCGCATCTTCTACTTCACCTATGAAACCGGCAACGGCGAGGGCGATGCGCTGGCCGACGAGGTTCTGTCCGATCCGCTTTGGCAATCGCTTTCGGCGGTGCAGGCGGACAAGGTGCACGCGGTCAGCGACGCGATCTGGAACACCGCCGGCGGTATCCTGGCCGCGCGGCTGATGCTCGACGACATCGCACGGATCTATGGGGTCGAGTGATCCCCTGCGCGCGGTCGGGGTCGAGCGGATCGTTCCGCTCGACCCGACGATGACGCGGGTGACGTTCAGCGTGGCAGGCGGCGGCGCCCGAAGGCGCTAGGGTTCGAGACGCCCTCCCGCAATTACGCAACTCATGCGGGCCGAACGCCGCGAACGGCAAATGCACGCGCCATGAGGCGGATGTTGCCATCAGGCTCTGCTGGTAGCTCGGAGCGAAGCTTGTTCTGCAGCGATTGGCGTTTGGTCTTGGAAAGCGAAACGCAATATCCGGGCGCCGGCCCCTGGCCGCCAAGGAACGGCGACCAGTAGTCGTCAAAGTCGCGGAATACGGTCGGCAGGTCGATCCTCCGATCTTGGACGTCACCAAGGCCGGCATCGGCGAACAGCGCGCGCAGCGGTACGGGCTTACAGATCGGGAACCTGTGCCCTTCGTCGAGCTCGTGCGCGGCGGGATCCAGCGCCGTGGCGGCGTCCCAGAAGCGGCGCATCAGCTGCATCTCGCCAGCATAGTCCCAGACATAGACCGCGACGGCCCCGCCCGGCCGCACGGCGCGCCGCATTTCCGAGAGCGCCCTTGCCGGGTCGGCGACGAAGTTGAGAACGAGGCCGGCGACAGCGACATCGACAGATTCGTCCTCGACGGGGAGAGCCCTTGCATCGCCAATGCGGAACGCGGCGCGCGGATCGCTGAGGTGACCTCTCGCGAAATCAAGAAACGCCTCCGACGGGTCAATCCCGACAACTTGACGCGGCGCTGCGCGATCGAGAATCGTCTTGCTGAGCGCCCCGGTGCCGCAGCCGACATCGAGCCAGCGCGCATCTGCGGGAATAGCTAGCCAGTCCAGAAATTCGGCCGCCACCAGCCGGCTCCAGCGCCCGACATAAGGCTCGTATGCATCGCCGGCGTTCCACTCGTCTTCACGATGGGCAATATCAGTCATGATCTCCTCCCGGTATTGTTTGTGAAGAGGAGCATGCACCTGATGAAAATGTTCTTCCAGTGCAGAAACTGAAGCGGCCATCAGCCGGGATTTGCGCTATATTTGCTGACAGGAAGGCAAAGATGGAATACGGGCAACTCTGTCCGCTCGCGAAGGCCACGGAAATTCTTGGTGAACGCTGGACCTTCCTGGTCATCCGCGAGCTTCTTTCCGGTGCGCATCGGTTCAATGAGATCCGCCGGGGCGTGCCGCTCATGTCGACGTCGCTGCTGTCGCAGAGACTTCGGCGGCTACAGCGGGAAGGCCTTGTCAGGCGAGAGGCGTCCGGGCCCGGCCATGTCTATCTCCTGACCGAAGCGGGCTTGGAACTGGCGCCTATCGTGCACCGACTTAGCCGGTGGGGAGAACGCTGGGTGCTCGGCCATGTCAACCAGCGGAAGGCCGATGTCACGGCCCTCATGTGGGCCGTGCGTCGGCGCGTCGACCCATCAGTGTTCGGGGATCGACGCGTTACCGTGCAGTTCGAGTTCACCGATCAGCCGCAGGCAAAGCGTTTGTGGTGGCTCGTCAACGAAGCCGCCAATGTCGACTTGTGTCCGAAGGACCCGGGATTCGAGGTCGACCTTTATGTGCTCACCGATCTGCAGACGATGACGCGGATCTGGGTCGGTGAACTCGAGCTTTTGTCGGCAATAAGTGCCGGGACACTCGAACTCTCCGGGGCACGCGACCTGCACTGGGCATTCTGTTCGTGGCTGCTTCTCAGCCCGTTCGCGCGAAGAGAAGCGGCAAAACCGGGACGCCAAGCCGCAGACACCGGATTTTCGCTTCGATCGAAGTAACGCTCAAACGCACCACACGACCTGTCGCATCGGTACGTCCGACCAGACTCCTGGATGCCACTCCGGGCAGGACCGCGCACGATGCGCCTGCCTGCGAAATCCCGTATGTCCGCCATGCGGTCGCTTGCCTGCAGAGCGGGCACGGCTGGCCCCCCGCCCCTCCTGCCCTTCCCATCCACCCGGATTTCCCCCTGCCCTCCCAATTCCACCTTCCGCCTGTTTTCCACCCCCGGCGGCGTGCTCCTGCTTGATATGGGCGCGATTCCACGCCTCATGTCGGACGATCAGGAGGGTGCGAAGCTATGGTCAAACGATTGAGACTGAACGAGAAAGCCCTGCGCGATGCAGAGGCGCTGCCGAACCGGAGCTGCCAGGTTTTCGACGCCGAGGTGCGCGGCTTCTCGGTCACCATCTACCCCACCGGGGCGCGCGCCTTCACGCTCGATTATCGCCACAACGGCCGCCAGCGGCGAATGACCATCGGGCGCTGGCCGGAATGGACCACGGTGGCGGCACGCCAGCGCGCGAAGGATCTGCGGCGCGAGATCGACGAAGGGCGCGATCCCATGGCGCAGCGCGCCGCGCGCCGCGATGCCCCGCGCGTGAAGGACATGGTGGGACGCTACATCGACGAGCATCTGCCGAAGCTCGCCCCGGCCAACGCCGCCGATCAGCGTTCGATGCTGGGCACGATGGTGCTGCCGGTCTGGGGCAACCGCGAGGTCACGGAGATCACGCGCTGGGATGTCGAGAAGCTGCTGACCAAGGTCGCCGAGGGCCGGGCGCGGCCGTCGAAGGCGCGGCCGAACAATCGCGCGCGCAAGCTGCAGGGACCGAAGCCGACGCCGATCCGCGCCAACCGCGTGGGCGAGGTGCTGCGCAAGATGTTCACGCTGGCCATCGGCTGGGGCTGGTGCGAGGAAAACCCCGCCATGGGCTTCCGGCGCCGCGTCGAGAACGCGCGCGAGCGGTTTCTCGGCCCCGAGGAAATCCGCCGGCTGGCCAATGTGCTCGATGCCGCCCGGGATCAGCGCGCGGCCGGGATCATCCGCATGTGCATGCTGACCGGCGCGCGCGTGGGCGAGGTCCGCGCCGCCCGGTTCGAGCATTTCAACCTCGACTACGGCAGCTGGTCGAAACCGGCCGCCACCACCAAGCAGCGCAGGATCCACCGCATCCCGATCTCCGACGACGTCGCCGCCATCGTGCGCCAGCGCAGGCTTGTGGTCCCCGAGGGCTGCCCCTGGCTCTTTCCCGGCGACGTGCCCGGCCAGCCGGTCCGGGAAATCCGCCGGTTCTGGTCCATGGTCCAGAAGGAGGCCGGCCTGCCCGATGTCCGCATCCACGATCTGCGCCACACCTTCGCCTCGCTGCTGGTCTCGGGCGGCGCGTCGCTCGAGATGATCGGCCGGCTGCTGGGCCACACCCAGATGCAGACGACCCAGCGCTATGCGCATCTGATGGACTCGCCGCTGCGCGCGGGCGTGGACGCGGTTGCGCAGATCTTCCGCCCGCGCCCCGCGCTTGTGCACGCCGCCGGGGATCACCAGAAATCCGCCTGATCGGGGCGCCGGGCAGCAGGCCCCGCGGATTGTCAGCCGGCCTCGCGCACCGCGCGCCAGAGCGCGGTCAGGCGCTTGCGGATCGTGCTGTCCTCGGGCACTTCGCCGGACCTGGCGTTGCGGACGAACCATTCCTGCGCCTCCGCGACCAGCGCGGTCTGGGTGGCCGGGAACCCCTGTTCGAGCAGCCGCTGGAACAGCCAGACATACATCACGTCCCAATCGTAACGCGGGGACGACCCGACGCTCGAGGACGGGCGACGCAGCAGGTCCCGCTCCTCCTCGAACCGCAGCACGTCGTCGGCGGGCACCATCAGATCGGTCGCCCGAACGGCGAGAACGGCGGTGAGAAAGTCGGCCACGGTAGCGGCGGGGTGACCCTGCTGCGGGCGGCGTAAAAGTCGTCCACCTTTGCCCTTTCTGGCGACAGGGAGGGCGGGAGGATTTTCACCGTGGACTTGTATCGGAAAGTTCGTTTGGCTTGTGCGGAAGGCATGAGCCAGCGAGAGGCGGCTCGGCATTTCAACATCTCGCGCGACAGCGTAGCCAAGATGATGGCGTTCTCGGTTCCGCCCGGATATCGGCGGACGGCCCCCGTGAAGCGGCCGAAGCTGGACGGGTTCACCGAGATCATCGACGGCTGGCTGGAGGGCGATCGCGGGATCCGGCGCAAGCAGCGGCACACAGCGAAGCGGGTGTTCGAGCGGCTTCGTGACGAGCACGGCTTCGCCGGCGGCTATACGATCGTGAAGGATTACATGCGGGAGCGCGAACGGCGCGGCCGCGAGATGTTCGTGCCGCTGGCGCAGCCGCCGGGGCATGCGCAGGCCGACTTCGGCGAGGCGGTCGTCATCATCGGCGGTGTCCAGCGGAAGGCGCACTTCTTCGTCATGGACCTGCCGCACAGTGACGCCTGCTTCGTGCGGGGCTATCCGGCGGCAACGGCGGAGGCCTGGGTCGATGGCCACGTCCATGCCTTCGCCTTCTTCGGCAAGGTGCCACTGTCGGTGCTCTACGACAACGACCGCTGCCTGGTGTCGAAGATCCTGCCGGACGGGATGCGTCAGCGAGCCACGCTCTTCAGCGGGTTCCTGTCGCATAATCCCAACGGCCCGCGCGGCTGACTCTTTGGGGAATTGAACGAATCCGATCAGGGCCGATACGCTCTAAGAGTCTGATCGGAAATGAGTTGAGTGAATTCAGCAGGTTGTGATTCTGTTCGGTTGCAAAGCTGAATGGAGATCACGATGGCCTGGACCGAATTCACCCGTGCGCAGCATAGGCGCAAGACCAAGCGCTATCCAAGCGATTTGACGCCGGAAGAATGGGCTGTTGTTCGCCCGCTGCTACCCGGTCGCAACCGCCTTGGGCGTCCGCGACAGGTGAAGCTGCGCCGGGTTTGGGATGCGATTCAGTATATCGCGGCGGCAGGGCAATCGCGTTTGACTCACGGAGCGGCCAAGCCGTTGAGAATGCAACGTAAGTAGACGTCGCTCCAACCAGCTTTCTTGAGCTTGATGGAGAGGGAGGCCTTCGAGGGATCACGTCGGACGACGTCGAGTGCGCGGCGGCGCAAGACGGCAAGGTTGCCAGGGCCGTTATCCTTCCGGTTGCGTGCAGCGTCCTCTCTGAACGACACGTCGAGTTGCCAGTGCAGGGCGTTCTCGATGGCCCAGTGATCGCGGACCGTAGCGAGCAGGACCTCGGGCGCAGGCATCCACGACAGAGCGAAGAACCGGGTTTCGGAGGTTACCTTGCCGCCCGTCTCCCGGGTCGCATCGATCCGTCCAAACCCCTTGAGGCCCGGAAATTCATGGTATTCTCCCAATGCTCTGGCCGAAACCACGATGGCTTTTCGGATCTCCTTGCGGCCGTGTCCGGCCTCCTCGGTGACCGCTTCGGGATGGGCTGCCCCGAGCCCGGTGAAACAGCCGCGAGCGTCGGACAGGAGCGATTCCTGATTGGCTTTCAGAGCGAGGCACCAGTCGCCGCCGCCCGCGTTGATGGCTGCAACCGTTCGGCGATTGCAGTGCAGAGCATCCCCGGTGACGACCTTGCCCCGGAGCGCGATCAGCCCCAGCGCCTCGATTGCCGCATCGAGCTCCGCGCCCCGGTCGGCGGGCACCGTCGCCAGCGTCAGGCGCAGCCGGGCCGCGTAGGCCGACACCATCATCCGCGTTCGCGCGCTCTCGGTCTTGTCGCGCGCGCCGCGCAGGGCTTTGCCGTCGATGGCGATCACATCGCCATCCTTGAGGAGCGCGGTGATATCGGCAAGCACCTTGCCGAAGGCGGCATCGAGTGCCTTCGGGTCGATCATCCTGAAGACCTCCGAGAAGGTATCATGCGAAGGGATGGCATGCCTGAGCTTGAGGAAGTCCCTGAAAAGATGTTCTTTTGAACGGCCGAACGCAGCCATCTCGGCACAGGAGCTTGACCCGCACAGCACCGACACGAAGGCGATGACGAGCAACTCGCCAAGGTCATGCCGCGCGTTGCTGGCGCGTGGATCTGGAACGTGATCGAAGGCGGACAGGAAAATCTGCATGGTGACAGGGCTCCGTGAACTGACACCGAGCCTCAGAATCCATCGCTCCGTCAGACGCAAGCCCGCCCGTTCACGACCTCAGTTCCAAACGCGATTCCCCTGATCGCGGCGGCGGGATGCGCGTGGTCTCTCTTGCCCAAGGACTTCCCGCCGGTCTCGACCGTGCGTTATTATTTCTACCGCTGGCGCGACGATGGTTTGCTTGCCGAGATCAACCGGGCGCTGGTCGCGGCGGCGCGCCTCGCGGCAGGACGGGACATGCAGCCGACCGGTGGAGTGATCGACAGCCAGAGCGTGAAAACCTCTGAAAACACGTCACTTTCCGGCTACGATGCGGGTAAGCGGATCAAGGGCCGAAAGCGCCACATCATCACCGATACCTGCGGCAACCTGATCGCCTGCGTGGTCCACAGTGCAGGGGTTCAGGATCGGGATGGCGCGCCCGGGGTCTTTGCCAGGCTCCGCCGCGAGGCCCCGAGGCTGCGCCACATATTTGCAGATGGCGGCTATGCCGGGCCGAAGCTGCGCGGCGCCCTTGTCGGCCTCGGGCGCTGGACGTTGCAGATCGTCAAGCGATCCGACACCGCCAAGAGCTTCGAGGTGCTGCCGCGCAGATGGGTCGTGGAGCGCACATTCGCATGGCTCGGCCGGTGCCGCCGTCTTGCAAGGGATTGGGAGAAATCCATCGAAAGCGCCGAGGCCTGGGTGCTCATCGCCCATATCCGGCGCATGACCCGCCTCCTTCCAAGAGGCTGAAATCGTTCAATCCATTTTGAATCAGACTCTAAGGGCAAATTTCAGATTTAAAGGCAAAATGTCATGTTTAACGGCAAAGCACCGCGCTTGATTTTGTTGAATTCCTCATCTCATCTTTAAGAGCAAAGCGACACCGAGGATGCGTTCCTAGTCACCAAGGCGGGAGTTGAGCGGTTCACGCATGCGCCGGCCACACTGGGCTGCCGAGACCTGTCGCGACATTAACCGGCCGAAGATCAGCAGAACGAACTGCTACGATCAGACGCTGCAATCTTTCGCGGCGCGCGCCGCCTTGCGACGTTGCAGGACCGGATACGCCATCGCGGCGATGACCAGCGCGACCAGCGCCAGCGACAGCGGCCGGGTCAGGAAGGTGGTCATGTCCCAGTTGGCGATCTGCATGCTGCGGCGGAAATTGACCTCCAGGATCGGCCCCAAGATCAGGGCGATGACGAAGGGGGCGGCGGGAAAGCGCCACCGCTCCATGAAATACCCGACGAACCCGAAGGCCAGCGCAAGGCCGACATCGAACATGTTGTTGCGCAGCGAATAGGTGCCGATCACGCTGAAAACAATGATCATCGGCCCCAGAACACCACCCGGCACGCGGGTGACGTAGACCAGATAGCGCCCCGCCATCAGACCCAGCACCGCGAACAGCAGATTGGCGACGAAGAGGGAAAAGATCAGCGTGTAAGTCACATCGGCGAAATCGGTGAATAGCCGCGGTCCCGGCACCAGCCCGTGGATCGTCAGCCCGCCGACGAACACCGCCGTGACGGCATTCCCCGGAATACCCAGCGTCAGCGTCGGGATCAGCGTGCCGCCGGTCACCGCGTTATTGGCCGATTCCGAGGCGGCGACGCCCTCCAGCTCGCCCTTGCCGAAATTTTCCGGGTTCGGCGATGACCGCCGCGCCTCGTTGTACGAGATGAAGGCGGCAATGCTGGTTCCGGCCCCCGGAAGGATGCCGACCAGCGTCCCGATCCCCGAGGATTTAAGGATCGTGCGGGTGCAGCGCCGCAGATCGAACCAACTGGGCAGTGCCGCTCCCCGGGTCGATGCCAGCGTGCTATCACGCATGATTCCCCCCGCCCTCGGCACGCAGAGCGCAAAGGCCTGCGAGATGGAGAAAAGACCGATCAGCGCGGGTAGAAGCGGCACACCATCGAAAAGCGCGGGCATTCCCAGCGTATAGCGCTGTCCACCGGTGAAATTGTCCAGCCCGACCGTCGCCAGGAACAATCCGGCAAAGGCAGTGATCGCGCCGTTCAGAGGATTGTCGGAGACTACGCCGATGATCGTGACCATGCCGAAAATCGCGAGAATGGTGTATTCCTGCGGCCCGAAGATCAGCGCAACCCGCGACAACGGCGGTGCCACGGCAATCAGCACCACCACGCTGATCAGCCCGCCGATGAGCGAGGCAATCGTGGCCATGCCAAGCGCTTCTGCCCCGCGCCCCGCCACGGTCAGCGGATAGCCGTCCAGCGCCGTCGCGATCGAGGCATCGGTGCCTGGCGTTCGCAGCAGGATGGCCGTCACCGATCCGCCATAGACCGAGCTGACATAGACCGCGCCGAGCAGGATCAACGAGTTCTCCGGCGACATCGAGAAGGTGAAAGGGATCAACAGCGCGACCCCCATCGTCGACGACAGCCCCGGCAGCGCGCCGACGATCATCCCCCCGATCGTACCGACGAAAAGCATTGCCAGTGCCTCGAGGGTGAATACATTGGCCAAGCCGGTCAGGACCGAATCCATCACCTTCTCCGTCTTCTTGTCAACCGAGGATACCGCCCAGCAGCCCGGCGGGCGTCGGCACGCCGAGAAGCCAGTCGAAAACGATGATGATCGCGCCGGTGAACACCAGCGCGATCACCGTCGCCTTGCCGAAACCCAACCCAGCCAGAAGCGTCAGGGCCGCAAGCATGAAGGCGGGGATCACCAGATACATCCCCAGCGGTTCTGCCAGCAGCAGCATGGCCATGGAAAGCACCCCCAGCAACAGGAACCGCCTCCAGATTACCGGGACCGTGTCAGGAGCGTCATTGGGCTCGACACCGGGCCGGACCAGCTTGAGCAGGCAGCAGAGGATCAGCAGCGATGCCATGGCGACCGGAAAGACGTCGCCGTCGCCCCTGAATGCCGTAGCCGCCCTTATCGCAAGAAGGCTGATACAGATCAGGGCAAGGGCAAGCAGCCGGTCCCGCAACGCTTTCGCCATCGTTCATTCCCCTCCTGCCCGGTTCGATCAGCGGCTCATTCGTCGATCCAGGGATCCTGCGCCCAGATCGCATTGAGTGATTCATAGCTTCCCATCAGAAAGGCGGCAAAATCGTCACCCATGATCGGAACGACCGGCATGTTCAGGTTGCCGAGATCGGCCAGGAACTCCGGGTCGGCCACCACCCGTGCCGAGGCTTTGAGCAGTGTCTGGTAGACCTCGTCGGAAACACCGACCGGGACCGCTATCCCCCGCGAGGCAGCGCTAATGATATCATAGCCCTGTTCGGTCCCGGTCGAAACATCCGGGATCTGGGCCATGCGGTCGCTCGACCAGACGGCCAGCGCGCGCACACTGCCTTCGCCGATCTGCGCCGCCGCCTCCGACATGTTGCCCTCAAAGGCGTCGATATGACCGCCGAGCAGGGCAGCCGTGGCTTCGGCGTTGCCATTGAAAGATACGAAGTTCAGCTCGATACCGGCCCTGTCCGCGAGGCGCAGCGCCGCCAGATGATCGTCACCGCCGATGCCTTCGTGCGACACCGTGATCGTGCCGGGGTTGGCGCGGGCCGCGGCGACGAAATCTTCCAGTGTCTGATACGGGCTGTCCGCAGCGACAGCCAGCACGCCCGGATCGGTCACGACGTTCAGCAGCGGGCGGAACTGGTCCAGCGAATAGCCGATCGTATCAGGCCGGGTGATCGGATAGACCTCGATCGCGGGCGAGTTGACGAGGCCGATCGTGTAGCCATCGGGTGCCGCATTGGCCAGCGCGATCCAGCCGATCTCGCCACCGGCGCCCTCTCGGTTCTCGACGACGAAGCGCTGCCCGAGTTCCTCGCCGATGTAATTCGCGAAGATGCGGGCCATCGTGTCCGTGCTGCCGCCCGCGCCGAAGGCGACGATCATGCGCACGGGCCGTTCGGGGTAATCCGCAAAGGCCGGTGCCGCGGTCATCACTGCTCCCGCGACGATTGCCGATACCGGCATGGCGATCTTTCTGAACATCGTATCCTCCTGTTGACGTTGGGTCTTTCGTATCAGGCCAGGTTATCGCAGGCCTCGGCGATTCGGCCGCAGGCCTTGGCGATCTGGTCCGCCGAGGTGGCGAAGGAACAGCGCAAATAGGGGCTCAGCCCATAGGACGTGCCAGCGATCGTGCTGATGCCGGCGGCCTGCAGGAAATAGGCTGCGACATCGAGATCACTCGACAGCGTCTTTCCGTCCAGGTCTGTCTTGCCGATCAGCCCCGAGACATCCGCATAGACATAAAAGGCTCCCTCGGGCGCCGCACAGGTGATCCCCCTTGCGGCGTTCAGCCCGTCTATCATCAGATCGCGCCGGGCCCGGTATTCCGCCGTCAGGTCATGCACAAAGCTCTGGTCCCCCTCCAGCGCCGCCAGCGCCGCAGCCTGGCTGACCGAGGGCGGGCACGAGGTGACCTGCGAGATGATCTTCGCGATCTGTGCCATCAGGGGTCTGGCGCCCACCGCAAAACCGATGCGCCATCCGGTCATGGCATAGGCCTTGCTGACACCGTTGACGGTCAGGCAGCGGGATGCGATCTCGTCGTCCAGTGCCGCGGGCGAAACCGCGCTGACGCCGGTGTAGACGAAATGCTCGTAGATCTCGTCGGTCATCAGCCAGACATGCGGGTGCTTCCTGAGCACTGCGATCAGCGCGCGATGCTCGGCCTCGGTATAGACCGCGCCGGTTGGATTGTTCGGCGAGTTCAGGATGAGCCAGCGCGTCCGCGGCGTGATCGCCGCCTCCAGTTGGGCGGGTGTCAGCTTGAAGCCCTGCGCCGCGGGGCATTCCACGATCACCGGCTCGGCGCCATGAAACCGCACCATGTCGGGATAGCTCACCCAATAGGGCGCCGGGACGATCACCTCGTCGCCATTGTCCACGGTCGCTGACAGCGCCGTGAAAATGATCTGCTTGGCCCCCGTCGCGATCACGACCTGATCTTCGGTCGTGGTGATGCCGTTTTCCCGCGCCAGCTTTGCCACCACGGCCCGCTTCAGCGCCGGCATGCCGGTAACGGGCGTGTAATGGGTCACCCCTGCCCTTGCGGCGGCGGCGGCCGCCTCGATGACATGGTCGGGCGTATCGCAATCGGGCTCGCCCACTGTCAGGCCGATAATGTCCCGGCCTTCGGCCTTTAGGCGCAGAACCTGTTCCAGCGCTGCCACACTGGCCGAGGGAAGGATGCGGCGGACGCGTTCGGCAATCTTCAGCTCGGTACTCACAGCCAACCCTTCTTGCTGAGTTCCCGCTCGAGAAATGCTTGGCCGTTGTCCCGGGCGCAGGCGTCCCGCAGCTCGTCTTCCAACGCGACCTTGGCCTTGGCCGCGGTCAGCAGGCGTTCCGCGTCCTTGCCGGGGAAAGCGACCAGTCCATCGGCATCGCCGACGATGATATCGTCCTGATTGACGATCTGCCCGCAGATGCTGACCGCTTCCCCAACCGTTCCGGGCCCGTCCTTGTACGGTCCACGATGCGTGACGGCCTTGGCAAAGCAGGGCCATTCAAGCCGGGCGATTGCGTCGGAATCGCGAATGGCGCCGTCGATGATGAAACCCGCACAGCCGCGGCTTCGGGCGATGCCGACCAGGATATCCCCGATCAAGGCATTTTCCGTCGCGCCCTCGCCATCGACCACCAGCAGATAGCCGCTTTGCAGCGAAAACAGCGCCTTATAGATCGCCAGATTGTCCCCCGGTCGGGTCTTGACAGTATGCGCCCGCGCGGCAAAGGCGCCGCCGCGGTCAAATCGCCTGAGACCGCCAATCCCGACCAGCCGATCCAGATTGTCGCTCAGGCAGGCTGTCGGAATTGTCCTGAACGCGCCGACGTCGAACGTCTTGCTCAGCAATGCAGTACCTCACGGGTGGGCTTGTTTCTCCTGATCAGCTTGCTGCATCAAATTCTTCGTGTATAGTGAATTATTATCACCACATATGATCGAAAAAAAGAATGACATGACCCTGAACATGAACCAATTGGCGGCTATGCTGGCGGTGGTCGACGGCGGAACGTTCGAAGCTGCGTCACGCAGGCTCAATCTGGCGCAATCCACAATCACCAAGAGGATTCAGGAGCTTGAAGCCTCGGTGGGGTTCCCGGTATTCGACCGCAGCAAGCGTCGCGCGATCCTGACGACGCGCGGCGTGCGCTTTGTCGGACTGGCACGCCAGACACTGGCCAGCTTCGAGACCCTGGCCCGGTTCGGGAATCATCGCGATGGTGACCCGGAAGGGCGACTGCCGCTCTGGACGATCAAGCTTGGCGTCACAGAGCTGTCGAGCATGACATGGCTGCCGAGCTTCTTGGAAAGATCCCGCGTCAATGTCCCGGAGGTTCAGTTCGAGCTGACGATCGACATGAGCAGCAACCTGCTGAGCGACCTGGAAGACGGCACGCTCGATCTTATCGTCGTGCCCGAAATGCCCTTTCCCCGATCGACCTATGTCCGGAAACTGGCCGAGGTCGAGCTCACGCTGATCGGCAAGCCCGGACTGATGCCGGACACCCAGCCCATCCCGCTTGCCTACCTGAAGGAACAGGCGATCATTGTCCAAGGGCGGACCTCGGGATATTCGAAGTCCATTCGCCGATGGTTCGCGGATCATGGTTGCAAACTGGAGAACAGCGTAAGGGTGGACACCCACTCGGCCATGGTCGGGCTGGCTATGGCCGGCTATGGATTATGCGTGTCGCCGAGGGATTTCCTGTCGCCCCTCATCGCCGACGGCCGACTGGCCGAAATACTGACAGAACCACGCATGCCCGGAATAGCCTATACCCTCGCCTTCATGCCAAATCCGCATGAGAGCCTGCTGAAAACAATAGAGGCGCAGATTTGCGAGGTTGTCGATTTCGGCACGCCGTTTTTCCGGTGAAGGCACACGCGGTCGCACCGGACGATTGCCCAGTGCCATACGGCCAGCGTAAAGGAAGGTGTTAAACCGAATTGATCTTGCGCCCGGGGATGTCCCGGCTGATCCCACGTTATTCACCAGCCCCCTGATTTCGGAGCCAGGGCGCTGCGTTTGAGCGCTTCCCCGGGCCTGGCGGGTACGGCGGTCGGGTGGACATGATGGCGGTCGCCTCTGGCGGGTATTTTGACGGCGATGCGACTCTGGGGCGGGTGTCTTTCCCGATCGTCGGTCACCCGGCATCGTTCGCCGGTGGGGCCGGCGGGCGATCGGATCGGGTTGGCGGCGATCCGGTTCAGGGACCGGACCAGTGCAGGGCGGTGATCCTGGGCCAGAGCGCAGCCCAGAACGGCGCGGCGGCGCTGGAGAGGGCGAGCGTCATCCGTCGGCCGGAGAGGATCAGCCTTGCCCCGGCGCGCAGGACCCGTTCGCGCAGGCGGCGCAGGCTCCAGCCGGTGCCGGTGGCGGCCGCCATGGCACGGCGGGCGACGTGCATCACCTCATAGGCGAGAAGTGCGATCAGCAGCCGGACCTCGTTGCAGGCGAAGGCATCGACGGCGTCCGCACAGCTCTGCGGCGTTCGCCCCCGCCAGTGCGATTTCGGCCGGTTGGTCGAGGAGAGAGCGGGTGCCAGCACGTCCTTCAACTCGCCCATATGGCCCTCGGCCGTCCCCCTTGCGCGGTAATGCTCGAGGATGTCTTCGCGGCTCATCCGGGCCAGCGTCAGCGAGGTGACGAGGAAGAAACGGTCGAGCAGCAGGTCGTCCGCGCGTTCCTTCACGACCAGGATCACGCGGCGCTCGCGGTCCCAGGTCTCGGCCTGATAGCGCAGCTCGTGCAGCCACATCCGCGGCGCGGCCGGGCGCCGGCCGGTCACGCCGGAGGCGTGCCTTCGGCACGACGCGCGCTTCATGTGGGGCGCGGCCTCGCGGTCCAGCGCGGGGTTGGCGCGCAGCCGCGAGACGTAGTCGATCCCGCGCGCCTCCAGCCCCGCCAGCAGCGTGGCCGAGGGAAAGCCCGCATCGATGCGCACCATGGCGACCTCGCAGAGGCTGGCCTGGGCCCGGTCGACCACATCGAGGATGACGTCGAGCGCGCCGTCCGCGGTGCCGACATTGCCCGCCCGCAGCCGGGCGTCCAGCATGTCGCCGGTCGTCGTGCCGAAGGCACGCCTCCGGCGTGACGCGATCGAGGTGACCAGAGGGTGGTAGATGCGGGCATTGTAATGCCCGTTCCACTCCGCCTTGGGCTGATGCCCATGCACCTCGATCGGCAGGCTGTCGACATCGAGGGTCACCTGCGGCAGGCGTTTGCCGGCGTTCTGCGCCCGCACGCCCCGGCCGGCCAGTTCCAGCACCGCCTCGCGCAGGATCGATCGGTTGGCCGGCTCCGCCATCATCGCGGTGAAACGCGACAGCGTCGGCTGCGAGGCCAGTCCCGGACCGCCAAGCGGCGTCAGCCCGGCCGACGAGTTCACCGCCAGACGGAAGGCAGGATCGTCCCGCAAGGCGTCCGCGTCGTCGTGATCGCGCCAGCCCTGGGCGGCCAGCAGCACGCTCGTCCGGATGAGCGAGGCCAGGTCATGGACGACATCCTCCTGGCGCCGCGGGTCGCTCAGCCGCTCGGTCATCCACGTCACGATACCGCTGTTCTCGAGGATCTCGCGCAACACGAGGGCACCGGGATCGCCGGTGAGCCGTTCGGCCCGACTTTCGATCCGAAGAGAGCGATTGAACCGCGGCGTGGCAGGCTGTAGCGTTTCACCCATGGCGTGCTCCGGAAGCTGCTGGAAGGTCGTGTTTAGCAGCTTGAATCTACAGAGCTTTCGTGGGCGCGCCAGCAATTATCCCAGAATTGGATGAATAAGCCGGGCTGATGGGCACCTCGAAAAATTGCCCCGACTGTGCCGCCGCGGTAGGAATCGGAGGGCATTTGGCGGGAGGGGCGTGACGATGGCGCAGATGGGTTTCTTTGATCTTTCAGACCGCTACGCCAGCCTGGATGCCAAGAAGGACCCACTGGTCGAGATTGACGCCATTGTTCCGTGGGAAGAGTTTCGCCCGACGCTGGAGCGGGTCTGGCGCAACCCCGAGGGGGAGCGCAAGTCGCGGGCCGGGCGCAAGCCGATGGACGCGGTGGTGATGTTCAAGACGCTGCTGCTGGGCGCGCTCTACAACCTCTCGGACGACCAGATCGAGTATCAGGTCCGCGACCGACTGTCTTTCATGCGGTTTCTTGGTCTGGGCCTGGAAGGCCGGGTCCCGGATGCCAAGACGGTCTGGCTCTATCGCGAAGGGCTGGCGCAGGCGGGCATGGTGG
>JAHYJF010000424.1 GCA_019428955.1 Burkholderiaceae bacterium | reverse complement strand
GCCATGGACCTCGGCAAGATTTCGGTCGGGCCGCCCTACTTCGATTCGGTGTTCTACCCGTTGATGGCCCCGGCACTGTTCCTGATGGCACTTGGTCCGGTCACGCGCTGGAAGCAGGCCGAACTGCCCGAGCTCACCGACCGCTTCAAGTGGGTCCTCGCCGTGGCGGTCATCGCGGCGCTGGTCGCGCCCCTGGTCGCCAAGCTCTCCGGCCATAGCGACCTGGCGGTCCGCCCCCTGGTGAGCCTCGGGCTGGCCTTCGGCTTCTGGGTCGCGGCGGCAGTGATCTTCACCGTGTTCGACACCCTGCGCGACCGCAAGGGCAAGCTGGCGATCGTCAGCGAGGCACGCAAGCAGCCGGCGAGCGTCTGGGGCATGCACCTTGCGCACTTTGGCATCGCGGTGTTCGTGCTCGGCGTCACGCTGGTCAAGAGCTACGAGATCGAGGGTGAGCACCGGATGGCAGTCGGCGACACCATCACCACCGGCGGCTACAACCTGAGCTTTGTCGGCACCGAGCCGGTGATCGGCCCGAACTACAAGGGCACGCGCGGCATCTTCCGGCTCTACGACAGCACCAAGCCCGCGGCTGACGCCAAGCCGATCGCGACCCTCTCGCCGGAGAAGCGCGTCTACAGCGCCGGCGGCATGCCGATGACCGAAGCGGCGATCGAGCGCAGCCTGACACGCGATGTCTACGTGGCGATGGGCGAAGAGGTCGGAGCCGGCGCCTGGGTGGTGCGGGCCCAGATCAAACCCTTCATCAACTGGATCTGGATTGGCTGGGTATTCATGGCCATCGGCGGCATAACCGCGGCTTCTGACAAACGTTACCGCCGCGCCGGCCGCCAGCAACAGGCCGGCGCCCTCTCCGCCGCCGCAGCGCCGGCACCGGCCCAAGGCTAGAACCATGCGTGCGCTCAAGTTCCTGGTCCCGCTGGCGGTCTTCATCGCGATCGCGGTGTTTCTCTATCGCGGACTGTCGCTCGATCCCCGCAAGCTGCCCTCACCGCTGATCGACAAGCCGGCGCCCGCCTTCATCCTGCCCCAGCTGCATGCTGAGGGACAAACCTGGTCTCCCGAAGCGATGCGCGGCAAGGTCTGGATGCTCAACGTCTGGGGTTCGTGGTGCGCGGCCTGCGTTCAGGAGCATCCGCTGCTCAACCGGCTTTCGGCCGGCAAGGTGGTGCCGATCGTCGGGCTGGCCTGGAAGGACAAGCCGGAGGATTCGAAGCGCTGGCTGCAGCGCTACGGCGATCCCTTCGAGATGGTGGTGTACGACCAGAAGGGCGGCACCCCGATCAACTACGGCGTCTATGGCGCCCCCGAGACCTTCGTGATCGACAAGCGCGGCATCATTCGCCACAAGCAGGTCGGGCCATTCAGCCCCGAGATCATTCGTGACGAACTGGTTCCGCTGATCGAACGCCTCAACGGAGAACCGGCATGAGCGGATACCCGCAAGTTCCCCGCGAGCAACTGGTCGAACGGCGCACGGCGCAGCCCCGATCGGCTCGCCGGAGCGTCGTCGTCGACACGCTGCTGGCGCTGACCGTCGCGATCGTGGCGCTGGCGGCGCAACTGAACAGCGCCTCGGCGCAATCGGCGCCCACCGCGGCGACGGCTCCTGCCGACGCGGCCAAGCCGGCCGCAGTCCTGCCGCCCGACGAAGTTACGCGCCGGGTGAAATCGCTGGAGAAGGAACTGCGCTGCCTCGTTTGCCAGAACCAGACCCTGGCTGACTCCAACGCCGACCTCGCCAAGGATCTCCGCGACCAGGTGCTCGGGCAGGTATCGCAGGGCAAGAGCGACGACGAGGTCAAGGCCTACCTGGTAGCGCGCTACGGCGATTTCGTGCTCTACCGGCCGCCGTTCAAGGTGATTACGCTCGGCCTTTGGGTCGGGCCGTTCGCGCTTCTGATCGTCGGCGGAGTGATCTTCCTGATGGTGCAACGCCGCCAGCGGATACGAGCCCGGGCAGGCAGCGAGACCGCGCGCGGTGCCGACGACACCACCGCTGGCCCGAGCGCCGAAGCCCACGAGCGCGCCCGCAAGCTGCTCGACTGAAGATCCCGATCGATTCCTGCACCGCCGTGGAAAGCGGCGGCGTGCGTGCGCCCTAGCCCGAAGTTCCCGGGCCACAAGGGTGCTTTGAGCACCTAAACACCTATGGAATCAACGAGTTGAGGGTTATTTCTGGCGTCAGGATGTAGGCATGTATAAGGCTTGACATGGGATAGGCTATTGTTT
>JAHYJF010000423.1 GCA_019428955.1 Burkholderiaceae bacterium | reverse complement strand
ATCCGATCGCGGCTGTCACGCAGCACGAAATTGACCTTGCCGATCGGCTGGCCGTCAATGTGATCGAAGAGCGTGCGGGTCCGCCCGTCGCGGCTCATGACTTCGAGCCGGTCAGTGCCGAAGTTCGCGATCAGGATGTCGCCATTGGCGGCGAACGCCAGGCCGTTGGGCAGCGTGCCCTGCGTGAACTTCGCTTCGAAGGCGTCGGTCGTGTCGTCGCACACCGTGGCAAAGCGCGTGTCGGCGCGCTGGCCGATGAAGAGCTGGGTGCCGTCGGGCGCGATGCGAGTTACTCCTCCGCGGGCGTCGGCCGCCCACAGTACGCCATTGCGTTCGGCAAGGATGCATTCTGGCCGCTGCAGATCGGTGCCGATCGTGGCAATTGCCCCACGGTCGACCGCGAAGTCATCGAGAGGGTTGGGTCGGGTCATCGCAGCAGCACCAGGCTAAGCCCGGGAAAGGTCATCAGCAGCAACAGCACCGCGAACATAACGATGGTGAACGGCGCAGTGCCACGGAAGATTTCCACGATCGACACATTGACCGTCGACCCCAAGGCGCTCTTGACCACATATGCGCTGAGTCCGAACGGTGGGGTCAGCAGGCCGATCTCGACCGCCATCACCGTGACCACCCCGAACCAGACCAGATTCAGGCCGAACTGTTCTGCGATCGGCAGCATCAGGGGCAGGACGATGAGCAGAATCGACGACGAATCGATGATCGTGCCCAACAGCAAGATGATCCCCACGTAGATGAGCATGAACATCACCACTCCGAAGCCGGCGCTCGACATCCATTCGACGATCAGCTGCGGGGCCCCGCTCATCGCCAGCATGCGCGTGTAGATGTTGGCGCATATGATCAGGAAGCTGACCGCGACCGTCACGTGCCCAGTCTCGGTGAGCACCTGCCAGAAACTTGAGGGGGTGAGCTTGCGCCGCACCAGCGCTATCAGCAGTGCCATCAGCGCGCCCACAGCCCCCGCCTCGGTGGCAGTGAACAGGCCCCCGTAGATGCCGCCGAGCACCGAAAAGATCAGTAGCGCCAGCGGCACGATCTTCGCCGCCAGCTCACTCCAGGGCATGAGCTCGGAGGTGTCGTCATCGCCACTCGCCACGTGAGCGGGCGTGAATACCAGCTCCGGCCATAGCGTCGCCATCAGCAGGATCGAAACTGCAAACGCAATTGCCAGCAACACCCCGGGGATGATCCCGGCCGTAAACATGTCGCCGACCGACTGGTTGGACAGGAACGCATAGAGAATCATCAGCAGGCTCGGCGGGATCAGCATGCCAAGGACCGAGGAGCCCGCCACGACCCCCACCGCGAAGCGGGGCTGGTAGCCGAAGCGCAGCATTTGCGGTACCGCAACGCGGGTAAACACCGCCGCGGAAGCGATCGAGATGCCGGTGATCGCCGCAAAGATCGCGTTGGCTGCGACCGTGGCCACCCCCAATCCGCCGCGAATGCGGCGAAACAATTGGTTCGCCACTTCAAAGGCGTCCTTGCCGACGTCGGCCTGCGCGACCAGGAATCCGGTCAGAACGAACAGTGGCACCACCCCGAAAATGTGGCTGGCAATCGAGTCGCTGGCGGCCTGTGCCAGGAGGTTGGCCGCAATGCCAATGTCGCCGCGGATCAGCCACACGCCGATGAAGCTGACCAGCCCGAGCGTGATCGCTACATGCATGCCGGCGTAGATGAACAGCAGCATCAGCGCCAGCGAGCCGAGTGCGATCGTGGTATTGCTCATCGGTGGCTTCTAACCACCTCGGCGCACCGCGCGCCGCTGGCGCAGCCGCTGCAGATCGGCGGCCGAGAGTAATGCGTAGCAAAGCGCAGTTACGCCCAGGCCGACCAGCGTGATCAACTTGATCGGCCACACCGGCGCCTGGAAATTTCCGATCGCGCCGACGTACTCCAGGATACGCACCGAGTAGACCAGCGGCTCCCAGCTGGCCCAAAGGATCACCAGCATCAGCGCCGCACCCACGCCGTGGAAGAAAGCATGGAATGCGTCGGCCAGAGCCGGGCGCCGCCGCCGCAGGCGCTCCAGCAAGAGATCGGCGCGGGTGAAGCGCCCCGCGTGCAAGGTGTCGGCAAGCTGCAGAAAGACGATCCCGACGATCGACAGCGAGATCATCTCGGGTACGCCGCTGACCGGTGCGTTGAACAGGTTACGGCCGATCACGTCGGCGTTGATCAGCACCATCAGAGCGAGGATCCACATCGTGCCCAGCGCGTTCATCGCC
>JAHYJF010000042.1 GCA_019428955.1 Burkholderiaceae bacterium | reverse complement strand
TCAGACGTGGGCTCTTCCGATCTGTTGCGGGTCCTGGCCAGGTGACGCGCTGCGCCAAGCAGCATGGTGGTATGGCCGTCGTGGCCGCAGGCATGCATCCTGCCGGCACTTTGCGAGCGGTGGCCAAAGTCGTTTTCCTCGGCCATCGGCAGCGCGTCCATGTCGGCACGCAGCCCCACGCTGCCCTTGCCGGATCCGACCCGCAGGGTTGCGACGATTCCAGTCTTGCCGATGCCGCGATTGATCTCGATGCCGTCGCACGCGGCGAGCCGCTCGGCCACCAGGGCGGAGGTGCGCGCTTCCTCGAAGCCGAGTTCGGGGTGGGCGTGGAAATCTCGCCGCCATTGGGTCAGTTCTTCATGCGTATCAAGGATCGGCTGGGGCACGTTCATTGCGGTCTGGCTCCCGTGGGTTGATCGTCGGTCAGGCTAGTGGCGGCACCACCACGCGAATCGCGCGCGGCAGAACCCGGAAAGTTACGGGAGTATGCCCGATAAGTTCGCCGTCGGCCTCCACGCCCAGCGCCGTGGGCGCAGCGACGTCAATCGTGGTGCAGGTGCCGGCCTCGACCTTGGGATGGCTGGGCAGCGTGCCGTCAAACAGGCGCTTGAGATTGGCGAGCACCTCGAGGCGTGACATCGCGTTGATCAGCACCGAATGCAAGCGGCCGTCATCGGGGGCAGCTTCAGGAGCGATCAACATCCCACCGCCGCAATGTTTCCCGAGCGCGGCGAAATGGACGAAGATGTGGGCGTCGCGGGGAAGTCCCTGATCCAGCGAGACCCGCACCGGCAGTGGCCGGTACGACCAGAGCGCCCCGAGCAGGCCCGTCATGTAGGCCAAGGGCCCAAAGCCGCGCGCCATCTTGCGCTCGACTACCGCGGCGTCGAAACCCACCCCGGCCACGTTGATGAACCAGCGCCGGCTGCCATCGCCAAACTCCGCCAGGCCGGCATCGTGCACGGCGCTCGCTTCACTGGCGGCAAGAGCCACGGCCCCCGGCCAGTTGCTTGGCACCTTGTGACTGCGAGCCCAGTCGTTGCCGGTTCCGACCGGCAGATTCGCCAGCAGGATGTCGGTGGCGGCGACCTCGTTCTGCGCCAGGATGCCGTTGACGGCCTCGTTCAGGCTGCCGTCCCCGCCCGCGACGAGCAGGCGGCGGCAACCGGCCGCTAGCGCGGCACTGACCAAGCCGATGGTATGGCCATGGAAACGGCTAAGGGCGACGCTGTGGTGCATTCCCTGCTGGTTCAGCAGGTGCACGATCTGCGCCTGGTGACGCAGGGCCTGTCCCCGGCCCGATACCGGGTTCAGGATCACCAGCCACTCATTGGGTTCCATGGCGCTCCAGCACTTGAACGAAGTGCGTAGGGTAGCGGGGGGCAGAAATGCGCGACAATGATACTTTTTACCAGTGCCGATCGCGTCCCGGTCGACCATGCGCCCCAGTCACGATGCCAGACAATCCCGGAAACCGAACACCAGCCGGCCCGCCATCGGGGCTGGTCTGGCGCATGCCTGACGGCACGCCGGTGGCCTGCCACGAGAAGCTCAAGGTTCTCAACGAAAATTTCGTCGAGTTGCAGCAGATGCTCCAGGACGCGCTCGAAGATGCGGTGCTGCTGGGCTGCAGCGAGGCCCAGGTGAGGGCGGTGTTTGCCGAGATGATCGAGCGGCTCGAAAACCCCTATCGGGAAGCGCAATAAGAACGGGCGGAACCGGTGGCCGGTCCGCCCGCGTTGTTCACCTGGCTGGCTTGCCCCCAAGGGGACAACTCACTTGCCTTTCTTTTCCCGCTTGGCCTGCTTCTTTTCCTTGGCCGACTTCTGCGGCTCCTTCTTCTTGTCCTTCTTGGTGTCCTGTGACTTGGCCATCGTGCAATCCTCCGGTATCGCCGGCGCTTCAGGTATGCGTCGGCCTCGCGCATCTTGCAGTGGAGCGCTTGCGCAAGTCAAGATCGTTGCGTGCCTGCAAAGCAGTGTTCGGCCCATGCGCGCGCCGCAGTAGCACGGCAGCGCTGGTCATCAAAGCATCGTTTACGCCATCCGCTTGCGGTTTACGGGCTCGGGCTGTTTACGGGCTCGGGCTTGCGCCCATTGGGGGCGTTGTCCATAATCCCCCCCTCGGGGACAAGGGTTAAAGCAGCTCCAACGAGATGTCAAAACAATATGCGTAACGGCGATACAGTTCTGGAAACGAAGCGGTTGTGCATGGATTTCAAGGGTTTCACCGCGGTCAGCAGCGTTGACCTGGCGGTGAAGCGCGGCGATATCCACGCGCTGATCGGCCCCAATGGCGCCGGCAAGACGACCTTCTTCAATCTCCTGACCAAGTTCCTGATTCCGACCCGCGGCCACATCTTATTCAATGGCCATGACATTACCGCCGAGAAGTCGGCGCAGATCGCCCGGCGCGGGATCATCCGCTCGTTCCAGATCTCGGCGACGTTCCCGCACATGAGCGTGTTGGAGAACGTCCGGATCGGGCTGCAGCGCAAGCTCGGCACCTCATATCACTTCTGGAAATCGGAACGCACCCTGGAGCAGTTGACCCCGCGCGCGATGGAGCTGCTTGAGACCGTGGACTTGAGCGAATTCGCCGACGTGATGACGGTGGAGTTGCCCTACGGTCGCAAGCGCGCCCTGGAAATCGCAACCACGCTGGCGATGGATCCGGAATTGATGCTGCTTGACGAACCGACCCAGGGCATGGGGCACGAGGATGTGGCGCGGGTCACCGAACTGATCAGGCATGTTGCCACCAATCGCACGGTGCTGATGGTCGAGCACAACATGAACGTGGTGGCGCAGATCGCCGACAAGATAACGGTGTTGGCGCGCGGCGAGGTCATCGCCGAAGGCGCATATGAGCAGGTGTCCACCAATCGGCAGGTTCTCGAGGCCTACATGGGCAGTGCCGAAACCGAGCTGCAGGGCGCCCATGGCTGAGAGCGAATTCCTGCGAATCACTGACCTGCACTCGTTCTACGGCGAGTCGCACATCCTGCACGGCGTCGACCTGACGGTGAACCGTGGCGAAGTGGTCACGCTGCTGGGCCGCAATGGCGCCGGGCGCACGACGACCCTGAAATCGATCATGGGCCTGGTGGGGCGACGCACCGGTTCGATCATGATCAATGGCGTCGAGTCGGTTAATCTGCCGCCGCACAAGATTGCCCGCCTGGGCATCGGCTACTGCCCGGAAGAACGCGGCATCTTTGCCAGCCTCAATTGCGAAGAGAACCTGCTGCTGCCTCCGGAAGTGGCCAGTGGTGGCATGTCCATCGAGGAGATCTACCAGATGTTCCCGAACCTGGAGGAACGGCGCCTGAGTCCGGGCACGCGGCTCTCCGGGGGGGAGCAGCAGATGCTGTCGGTGGCGCGGATCCTGCGCACTGGTGCCACACTGCTGTTGCTTGACGAAATTTCGGAAGGGCTCGCACCCGTAATCGTTTCTGCCCTCAGCCGGGCGATCCACCTGCTGCGCGAGAAGGGCCTGACGATTGTGATGGTAGAGCAGAACTTCCGCTTCGCGGCACCCCTTGCAGATCGCCTCTACGTGATGGAGCACGGTCGCATCGTGGAGGGTTTTACCGCACCTGAACTCGAGGCCAAGATGGACTTGTTGCATGAGTATCTTGGTGTCTGAGCAGCGCTTCCTGTTTACCTAATTACCCATAACAGAAGGAGACGATATGCAACGCGAAGTTCTAGCTACCCTGGTCGCCGCCACGTTCGTGCTTGGCGCCGGCGCGGCCCAGGCCCAAATTTCCGATGGCGTGATCAAGATCGGCGTGCTCAACGACATGTCAGGCCTGTACGCCGACATCGCCGGGCCCGGCTCGGTAGTCGCCGCCAAGATGGCGATCGAGGATTTTGGCGCCGCCAAGAAGGGCATGAAAGTCGAGGTCGTCGGGGCCGATCATCAGAACAAGCCCGATATCGGTTCGACTATCGCCCGAACCTGGTATGACACCGACAAGGTCGACGTGATTGTCGACGTGCCGACGTCCTCGGTCGCGCTCGCGGTCAACCAGATTACGCGCGACAAGGGCAAGGCGTTCCTGGTTTCCGGCGCGGCGACTTCCGACCTGACCGGCAAAGCCTGTTCGCCGAACACGATTCACTGGACCTACGACACCTGGATGCTCGCCAACGGCACCGGATCCGCGATCACCAAGACGGGCGGTGACACCTGGTTCTTCCTGACCGCCGACTACGCGTTCGGCCACGCGCTCGAGCGCGACACCGAGGCCGTAGTGCTCAAGAACGGCGGCAAAGTGCTCGGCAAGGTGCGCACGCCGTTCCCGGGCACCGATTTCTCGTCGTTCCTGCTGCAGGCGCAGGCGTCAAAGGCGAAGATCATCGGCCTGGCCAACGCTGGCGGCGACACCATCAACTCGATCAAGCAGGCCGCCGAGTTCGGGATCGTCAAGGGCGGTCAGAACCTGGCCGGAATGCTGGTGTTCCTGACCGACATCAAGGCGCTGGGGCTGGCGACCGCGCAGGGCCTGATCTTCACGGAAACTTTCTACTGGGATCGTGACGACGCCAGTCGCGCCTTCACCAAGCGTTTCATCGCCCAGTCGCCGCACGGCAACTACCCGACCATGGTTCAGGCAGGTGTCTACTCGGCCGTGCTGCATTACCTGAAGGCCGTCGAAGCCCTCAAGAGCGATGACGGCACCAAGGTGATCGCCAAGATGAAGGAGATCCCGACGGACGACCCGCTCTTTGGCAAGGGTTCGGTACGCGCCGATGGTCGCAAGATCCACAACGCCTACCTGCTTCAAGTCAAGAAGCCGAGCGAGTCGAAGGGCCCGTGGGACCTGATGAAGGTGCGTGCCACGATCCCGGCCGCGGAAGCATTCCGACCGGTTGCCGACGGCGGCTGCCCGTTGGTGAAATAGGCGCTCACGCGCATTTGACCCACCCAGCGGACTCGGCGCGCATGTCCGGCATCGAGTCCGCTGAATACCGACCGTGACGATGGAAATCTTCGGCATATCGACCCAGGCGCTGTTCGGCCAGTTGCTCATCGGCCTGATCAACGGCTCGTTCTACGCGTTGCTCTCGCTGGGGCTGGCTGTCATCTTCGGCCTGCTGAACATCATAAATTTTGCTCACGGCGCGCAATATATGATGGGCGCCTTCTGCGCCTATCTGTTGCTCAACAAGCTCGGTATCGGCTACTGGTGGGCGCTGGCCATTAGCCCGATCGTGATCGGTGCGACCGGAATCGTGATCGAACGCACGATGCTCTCGCGCCTGTACAAGCTCGATCACCTCTACGGGTTGCTGCTGACCTTCGGCCTGGCGCTGATCATCCAGGGTCTGTTTCGCAACGAATACGGGGCCTCCGGGCAGCCGTACCAGATTCCGCAGATATTGACCGGAGGCCAGAATCTGGGTTTCATGTTCCTGCCCAACTATCGCGCCTGGGTGATCTTCGGATCGATGATCGTCTGTCTGGGAACCTGGTTGGTGATAGAGCGAACCAAGCTCGGCGCCTACCTGCGGGCCGCCACCGAGAACCCGCAACTGGTGCAGGCCTTTGGCATCAATGTGCCGCGGATGATTACGCTGACCTACGGATTAGGCGTGGCGTTGGCGGCGCTTGCCGGCGTGATGGCCGCGCCGATCTACCAGGTGAGCCCGCAGATGGGCGGCGATCTCATCATCGTGGTGTTCGCGGTGGTGGTGATCGGGGGCATGGGCTCGATCCTGGGGGCGATTCTGACCGGCTTCGGGCTGGGCGTAATCGAAGGACTGACCAAGGTCTTCTACCCAGAGGCATCCAGTACCGTTATCTTCATCATCATGGTCATCGTCCTGCTGATTCGGCCGGCCGGTCTCTTCGGGACACAGAAATGATCGACGTTGCCGGCGGCAAACCACTCGCGCCAGTTTCCCGCATGGCCGATGACTTGCGTATCCAGCGGGCGGTCTTCCTTGCCATGCTGGCTTTCCTCCTGGTGGCACCGACTTTCATCTACCCGGTGTTCATGATGAAGGTGATGTGTTTCGCGCTGTTCGCGTGCGCCTTCAACCTGCTGCTCGGCTTCGGCGGCTTGTTGTCGTTCGGTCACGCGATGTTCCTGGGCAGTGCTGGTTACGCCTCGGCGCATGCTGCCAAGATCTGGGGTCTGACCCCCGAGCTGGCAATCTTGTTCGGCATTGCAGTGGCGCTGGTGCTCGGCTTCGTGGCCGGACTGCTGGCAATTCGACGCCAGGGCATCTATTTCACGATGATCACGCTCGCGCTGGCGCAGATGGTCTATTTCTTCGCGCTGCAGGCGCCGTTTACCGGCGGTGAAGACGGCATCCAAGCGGTGACGCGCGGCAAGCTTTTTGGCATGATTGATTTGTCTCAGCCGCTGGCGATGTACGGCGTCGTGCTGGTGGTGTTTCTGGCCGGCTTCTTGCTGATCTACCGGGTCGTGCACTCGCCCTTCGGGCAAGTGCTCAAGGCAATCCGCGAGAACGAGAACCGGGCGATTTCACTCGGCTACGATACCGACCGCTACAAGTTGATGGCCTTCGTCCTGTCAGCCGGACTCGCCGGGGCGGCGGGCGCAACCAAGGCCCTGGTGTTCCAGTTGGCATCGTTGACTGACGTCTACTGGACCATGTCCGGTGAAGTGGTCCTGATGACGTTGGTCGGTGGACTCGGGACGATCTTCGGTCCGATCGTCGGTGCCGCGATCATCATCACTATGCAGAACTACCTGGCCCATCTCGGGGCCTGGGTCACGGTGGTGCAGGGCACGATCTTCGTGATCTGCGTGCTCGCCTTCCGGCGCGGCATCGTGGGCGAGATCGCCAACTGGATCAAGCGCCCGCTGTAGCAGGGCGCGAGGGTTCGCCCCTCGACGGCCCCGCTGCGGGTGTTCAATCGACGATGGTCTGCGACTGCTCGCGCAGGTAGAGCGGCAAATACCACAGCGACCCGATCGACTTGCCGGTGGTGCCGCTCGCCTTCCAGCCGCCGAACGGCTGGTAGCCGGGCCAGGCGCCGGTGGTCGCGCCTTGCGGGCGATTGACGTAGGTCACGCCAACCTCGATCCTGGCCAGGAAGTTGGCGATTTCCTCCCGGGCGCCGTAGAACCCGGCGGTGAGCCCATAGTCGCTGGCATTGGCCCGTGCTATCCCGGCGTCAACCGAATCGATCTCATCGACCAGCACCAGTGGCGCGAAGAGTTCGTCCTGCCACAGGCGGTGATCGGCTGGCGCCGTTGCCACCGTGGGGGCGATGAAATATCCGCGCTCGTACGGCTCGCCGCCGAGCCGCTCACCGCCAGTCAGGATCTGGCCATGGGCGCGCAGCTCGGTGACGGCAGCGAGATAGCGTGCGACGGTTGCGGCGCCGATAACCGGTCCCATCCAGTTGCCCCGGTCGGTCGGGTCGCCGATCGCGATCGCCTTGGTCAGTGCGATCAGGCGTTCACGCAATTCGCCGGCGACTGCTCGCTCGACGTATACCCGCGAGCACGCCGAGCACTTCTGGCCCTGGAGGCCGAAGGCCGAGCGCATGATGCCCACGGCCGCGCGCTCGAGATCAGCGTGGCGGCTGACGATAGTGGCGTTTTTGCCGCCCATCTCGGCGATGCACGGGCGGGGCCAGCGCCCGGCAGCGAAGCTGCGCACGATGCCCATGCCTACTTCGTAGGAACCGGTGAAAGTTACGCCGGCAATCCCCGGGTCGGTGATCAACGCGTTGCCGACCGTCGCGCCGTCACCGGTGATCATCGAGAGCGTTCCAGCCGGCAGCCCGGCGTCGCGAAATGCCGCCATCAGTAGAGCGCCACTCCAGGCCGCGACGCTGGCTACCTTGAAAACCACCGTATTGCCGCAGACCAGGGCCGACCCGATCGGTCCGCCCGCCAGGGCGAAGGGGAAATTGAATGGCGCGATCACTGCCCAGACCCCGTAGGGCCGCAGCTGGGTGCGGTTGTGGCTTACGAAACCGGTCAGCGGGTCGCCCGGAAGTTCGCGTACGAAGCCCTCGTTGGCCTCCATCTGGTCGCAGTACCAGCGCACCAGTTCGGCGGTTTCCTGGACTTCGCCCAGCGACTCCATCCGGTTCTTGCCGATCTCCAGCGCCACCGCGGCGGAGATCTCGTAGACCCGTTCCTCGATCAGGTCGGCGGCCCGGCGCAGCAGCGCGATGCGCCCAGCCACCGGGGTGGCGGCCCAGGCCGGGAAAGCCTTGGCGGCGGCGGCAACGGCACAGCGCACATCGGCGCTGCTGCCCTTGGGAAAACGTCCCAGTAGCCAGTCGCGGTCGATCGGCGAGCGCACCTCGAACCACTCGCCGGTGCTGCGATCCTGTCCGCCGATGACCATCGGGTGGTCGCGTCCCAACTGCGTGCGGATCGTCTCGATAGCTGCGTCGAAGCGCTCGTGCAAGGCGCTCGGCGGATCGAACATGGTGGAATATGTGAGCCGGAAGTCCTGCGGGGTTGTCATGGCGTCTCCAGTCCGTCAAGGGCAAGGCCCAAATGTAGCAGGCTGGCGCGCCCCGTTGCAGGGCGACGCTGTCAAAGAACTGGTGGGCGATACTGGGATCGAACCAGTGACCCCTCCCGTGTGAGGGGAGTGCTCTACCGCTGAGCTAATCGCCCGCTTGCTGCGGATGGGCATTCTACCGCAGATTGCGCGGCTGTTTTGACTCCTGGCGAACAACCGCGCCGAGCGTGCCGGCCAGCGCCGGCGCGGACGCCGTTCGGTATCAGCTAGAATGAGCCGCTGCGCTGACCTCGGCGCCGCCCCCGCCCGAGAACAGGATTGATCGTCGAGTCTCCCATCGCCCACGAGTCGCCCATGTCCGCAGCCGCGCAGCCCGTCCGCACCCGTTTTGCCCCGAGTCCGACCGGCTACCTCCATATCGGCGGCGCGCGCACCGCACTGTTCGCGTGGGCCTATGCCCGGCACTTCGGAGGTCAGTTCGTGCTGCGGGTCGAGGACACCGACCTGGAGCGGTCCACGCCTGAGGCGGTGCAGGCGATCCTCGACAGCATGGCTTGGCTTGGCTTCACCCACGATGAGGGGCCGTTCTACCAGACCCAACGCATGGCGCGTTACCGCGAGGTAATCGAGGACATGCTCGCCGAGGGCAGCGCCTACCACTGCTACTGCACCCCGGCCGAGCTCGACGCGATGCGCGAGGAGCAGCGCGCCCGGGGCGAGAAACCACGCTACGACGGACGCTGGCGGCCGGAGAACAGCGCCGGCCGGACACCCCCGACTGGTGTGGCGCCGGCGGTGCGCTTTCGCAATCCGCTCGAGGGGGTGGTGGCCTGGGACGACATGGTCAAGGGGCCGATTAGGATCGCCAATGCCGAGCTCGACGACCTGGTGATCGCGCGCTCCGATGGCACGCCGACCTACAACTTCTGTGTTGTGGTCGACGACCACGACATGCGCATAACCCACGTAATCCGGGGCGACGACCACGTCAACAATACGCCCCGCCAGATCAACATCCTGCGCGCGCTCGGCGCGGTCTTGCCGGTTTACGGCCACGTGCCGATGATCCATGGACCCGACGGGCTCAAGCTCTCCAAGCGCCACGGCGCAGTCTCGGTGCTCGACTACGAGCGCCAAGGCTTTCTCGCCGATGCGGTCGTCAATTACCTGGCGCGGCTGGGCTGGAGCCACGGCGACGACGAGCTGTTCTCGCGCGCCCAGCTGATCGAGTGGTTCGACGGCAGTCATCTTTCGCAGGCCCCTTCGCAGCTCGATCCGGAGAAGATGGCCTGGGTCAACCAGCACTACCTGAAGGCAAGCGAGGACAGTGAACTGGCCCGGCTGGTGGCGCCGCGGCTGGGCGCGCGCGGTGTCGACCCTGACGATACGACGGTGGATCTTGCCGGGGCTTGCGCGCTGCTCAAGGAGCGCTGCACCACGCTCGAACAGATCGCCGACGAGGCGCTGATGTTCTACCCGCCGCCGGCACCGCTGGCTGCTGAACTCGCGGCACTGCTGACTCCGGCTGCGCGCACGGTGCTCGCCGACTTCGCGGAGGTTTGTGCCGCCACGCCCTGGCGCCGGGAGGCGATCGCCAGCGCCATCAAGTCGTTCGTGGCGCAGCACGCTCTGAAGATGCCCCAGCTCGGCGTGCCGCTGAGAGTGGCGGTGTTCGGGCGGCGCCAGACTCCCGGGCTCGATGCCGTGCTGGCCGTGCTGGCGCGCGACGAGGCCATCCGGCGTCTGCGTTCGCTCTGACCATGAGGGGCGTGACCTGCGCCCGCGCGGGAGCGCTGCCGCTATCATCGGGCATTGACCCGGCGTGCCGGTGCCGGGGCGACAACCAGGCTGGGAGGAAAGGCAAATGACGCATGAATACGTTACGGTCCAGGGTGGCGCGCGGCTCGCGTATCGCTTCGACGGACCGGCCGGCGCGCCGGTGGTAGTGCTCTCCAACAGCCTGATGTCGACGATGGCGATGTGGGAACCACAGCTGCCGGCACTTACCCGGCACTTTCGCGTGTTGCGCCACGATACCCGCGGCCACGGCGCCAGCGATACCACTGCCGGTCCCTACACTATTGCCTTCCTGGCCGACGACGTGATCGCTATGCTCGATGCGCTCGGACTGGGGCAGGTTCATTTTGTCGGCCTGTCGATGGGCGGGATGATTGGCCAGCAGCTCGGCGCCGTCCACGGCGATCGGCTGCGCTCGCTCGCGCTGTGCGACACCACCAGCGAGATGCCGGATCCGAGCGTGTGGAAGGAGCGCCTGGAGGTCGCTCGGCGCGACGGAGTGGCGTCGCTGGCCGAGAGCACGATCCAGCGTTGGTTCACGCCGGCATTCATCGCGCGCGAGCCCGCTACCGTCGCGCGAATTCGCGCCGGGATCGAAGCCACCGGGTTGGAGGGTTACCTGGCCTGCTCCTGCGCGGTGCGCGACGTTGCCCAGAGAGCGACCCTGCACCTGATCACGACCCCGACCCTGATAATTGCCGGCGAATCGGATCCCGCCTGCACCGTGGCCCAGGCCGAGGTGATTCATCGCGAGATCCCCGGTTCCCGGCTCGAGGTCATTCGCGCCGCTGCTCACTTGTCGAATATCGAGCAGCCCGAGCGCTTCAATAGCCTGCTGACCGAATTCCTGCTCGCGATCAAGAGCTGAGCGCGGAGCGGCCGGGTTTCGCTACACTGCAGTCTTGAACGGAAAGATTTAATGGCAGGCAGCAGCATAGGGCAGTTGTTTCGCGTCACGACCTTCGGCGAATCGCATGGGCCGGCGATCGGCTGCGTGGTCGACGGCTGCCCCCCGGGCATGGCGCTCACCGTCGACGACATCCAGCCGGATCTCGATCGGCGCCGGCCCGGGACCTCGCGCCACGTCACCCAGCGCCGCGAACTGGATCGGGTCGAGATCCTGTCGGGAGTGTTCGAGGGTCTGACCACCGGTGCGCCGATCGCGCTCGTGATTCGCAACGAGGATGCGCGCAGTTCCGACTATGGCGATATCGCGCGGCTGTTCCGCCCCGGACACGCCGACTACACCTACTGGCACAAGTACGGGCTGCGTGATCATCGTGGCGGCGGGCGCTCGTCGGCTCGCGTCACCGCCCCGGCGGTGGCAGCCGGCGCTATTGCCCGCAAGTGGCTGGCGGCCGAATACGGCACCCTGATTCGCGCCTGGGTGGCACAGATCGGCACGATCGCAATCCCCTTCGTCGACTGGGATGAAGTCGGACGCAACCCGTTCTTCGCGCCCAACGCCGGGATCGTTGCCGAACTCGAGGCCTACGTCGATCAGCTGCGCCGGGAAGGCGACTCCTGCGGGGCGCGGGTCGACGTCCTTGCCGATTCGGTCCCGGTTGGCCTGGGGGCTCCGATCTACGACAAGCTCGACGCGGCAATCGCCCACGCCATGATGGGTATCAATGCGGTCAAGGGCGTCGAGATCGGCGCCGGCTTCGGCGCGGTGGCGCAGCGCGGCAGCGAACACGGTGACGAGCTGACCCCCGAGGGCTTCCTGAGCAACCACGCCGGCGGAACGCTGGGCGGGATTTCCTCCGGCCAGCCGCTGGCGGTATCAATCGCGCTCAAGCCGACCTCCAGCATCCGCACGGCGCGCCGTTCGGTCAACGTCGCGGGCGAAGCGGTGACGGTCCAGACCGAGGGGCGCCACGATCCTTGCGTGGGGATCCGCGCCGCCCCGATAGCGGAAGCCATGCTGGCGCTGGTACTCATGGACCACGCGCTGCTGCATCGGGCGCAGTGCGGCCAGGTGCACGGCCTGGTCGCGCCGATTCCCGGCCAGGCGTCGGGCGCGGCCTGAGCCCTGCTGCGCGCGTTCAGGATTCCCCCCAAGTGCCCGGAACCTCCGGCGTCAAGGCGCTGTTCTTCAGCTATTTCGCCTTTGTCGGGATCACATCCCCGTACCTGAGCCTCTATTTCGCCGACCGCGGTTTCACCGTCGCCGAAATTGGCGTGTTGATGACGGTCCCCCAGGTATTGCGCATCATCGGACCGCCCTTCTGGGGCTGGCTCGCCGATCGCATGTCGCGGCGCGGCACGCTGCTGCGCGCGAGCGCCGGCGCGGTGCTCGCGCTGACGCTCTTGCTGCCGCTCGCCTCGGGCGCTGGCTACTTTGCGACGCTGGCGCTGGTCGGGGTGCTCTATTTCATGACCTCGGCACAGGCCCCGCTGGCCGAAGCGATGGCGCTTGAATCGGCCGGCGGCGATTTCGGCCGCTACGGCAGGATGAGATTGTGGGGATCGGTGGGCTTCATCGTCGCGGTCAGCGCAATTGGCTGGGCGCTGGACCGCGCCGGGGTCGCCACGCTGGCGTGGTGGATGGCGGCGATGGCCGTCGGCTTGCTGGCAGCGAGTTGGCGGCTGGGAACGGCGAGCGCGGCGCAGGTCCACTCCGGGGTGGTCGGGACCATCCGCCTGCGCCTGCGCGAACGGCGCATCCAGCTGTTTTTCCTGGCCAATTTCCTGATGATCGTGGCCCACATGGGGCTCTATGTCTTCTACTCGCTCTACCTCTCGGGGCTGGGGTATTCGAAGACTGCCATCGGGCTGCTCTGGGCGCTGGCGGTGCTCGCCGAGATCGCGCTCTTTCGCCTGCAGCGCCCGCTGTTTGAACGCTTTGGTGCTGCCTTCCTGCTCTCGGCAAGCATTGGCGTGGCGGCGCTGCGTTTCGCGTTGATCGGCCTGTCAGGGGGCTGGCTACCAGTGCTGATCGTCGCGCAGCTGATGCACGCTGTCACCTTCGGCTTGCACCACAGCGCGGTGATGGCCCGTCTTCACGAGTGGTTTGAGCCGAGCCGGCAGGCGCGGGCCCAGGCGCTCTACGTGACGGTCGCCTACGGCTGCGGCGGCACGCTCGGCGGGCTGATGGTGAGCGCGCTCTGGATCGGATTGTCACCATCGGCGGCCTTTCTCGGTTGCTCGTTCGCCGCGCTGCTGGGTTGTGCGGCGGCCATGGCCAGCGCCCGCCAAACCGTGTCGAGCTAGGCTGCGGGCGGTTCCTGGCCCTATGGCATAATCCAAAATCAGGTCTGGCAGGGGCAGGGCGGGGAGCTTCACCGGTCTGCCGCAAGCGCCAAACGCCCTGCAGACAAGTCTAATTACCTACCCTAGGGATATCGATGGCGCCGCGTACCCTCTACGACAAGCTGTGGGATGAGCATCTGGTCTACCAGGACGACGATGGCACCGCACTGATCTATATCGATCGCCACCTGGTCCATGAAGTGACCAGCCCGCAGGCGTTTTCGGGATTGAAGCTGGCCGGGCGCAAGCTCTGGCGGATAGCCGCCAATCTCGCGGTGGTCGACCACAACGTTCCGACCACCGGTCGCGAGCTCGGGATCACGGATCCGATCGCCCGACTGCAAGTTCAGACGCTGCAGGGCAACGCGCGCGAATACGGCATGCGCTACTTCGACATCGACGACCCTCGCCAGGGCATCGTCCATGTGATCGGACCCGAACAAGGCGCAACCCTGCCGGGGATGACAGTGGTGTGCGGGGATTCCCACACCAGCACCCACGGGGCGTTTGCCTGTCTGGCCTTCGGGATCGGAACCTCGGAAGTCGAGCACGTGCTGGCTGCCCAGACCCTGATGGCGCGCAAGATGCGCAACATGCTGGTAATGATCAACGGTCAGGCCCGGCCCGGAGTTACGGCCAAGGATCTGGTCCTGGCGGTGATCGGACAGATCGGTACCGCGGGCGGCACCGGCCACGCGATCGAGTTCGCCGGCACGGCGATTCAGGCGCTGTCTATGGAAGGACGGATGACGGTCTGCAACATGGCCATCGAGGCCGGCGCTCGCACCGGGATGGTCGCGGTCGACGAGCAGACCATCGCCTACCTCAAGGGCCGGCCGATGGCACCCAGCGGGGCTTTGTGGGACCAGGCGGTGGCGCACTGGCGCACCCTGCGCAGCGACCCCGGGGCGCGCTTCGATACCACCGTGACACTCGATGCCGCGACCGTGGCACCGCAGGTTACCTGGGGCACCTCGCCTGAAATGGTCGTCGCCGTCGACGCCCGGGTGCCCGATCCTGATCGCGAGCGCGACCCGGTCAGGCGTGAAGGCATGGCCAGGGCATTGGAATACATGGGACTCAAGCCCAACACCGCGATCGTCGACATTGCGATTGACAAGGTCTTCATCGGTTCGTGCACCAACTCGCGGATCGAGGACTTGCGCCAGGCGGCCGCCGTGGTTCGCGGCCGGCGCAAGGCGGCAAACGTCAAGCTGGCGATGGTCGTGCCGGGGTCCGGGCTGATCAAGCAGCAGGCCGAGGCCGAGGGTCTCGACCGGATCTTCATCGCCGCCGGTTTCGAGTGGCGCGAACCGGGGTGTTCGATGTGCCTGGCGATGAACGACGATCGGCTCGAACCGGGCGAGCGCTGCGCCTCGACGTCGAATCGCAACTTCGAAGGCCGCCAGGGAACGCTCGGACGCACCCATCTGGTCAGCCCGGCCATGGCCGCCGCGGCAGCCATTGCGGGCCACTTCGCCGATGTTCGCCGCCGCTGATCGCGGCCGCAGATAAGCGACGAAATCCGCCAAGAACGTTTAGGGAAGCACATCGGATGGAAAAACTGGTTATCCACCGCGGCCTGGTAGCCGCCCTCGACCGAGCCAACGTCGACACCGACGCGATCATTCCCAAGCAGTTCCTCAAGTCTATCGAGCGCACCGGCTTTGGTCCAAATCTATTCGACGCCTGGCGTTACCTCGATCGCGGTGAGCCCGGCCGGGACAACAGCACCAGGCCGTTGAACCCCGACTTCGCGCTCAATCAGCCGCGTTTCCGGGGCGCGAGCATCCTGCTGGCCCGCGAGAACTTCGGCTGTGGATCGTCGCGGGAGCACGCCCCGTGGGCCTTGCTCGACTACGGTTTCAGGGCAGTGATCGCGCCCTCGTTCGCCGACATTTTCTACAACAACTGCTTCAAGAACGGCTTGCTGCCGGTGGTGCTGCCGGCCGCCGCGGTGGACCGGCTGTTCCATGAGGTCGCGGCCTTCCCGGGGTTCGAGCTGATCGTCGAGGTGCCGGCGCAGAGAGTGGCGACGGTCGACGGATCGGCCGCATACGACTTCGAGATCTCGGAGTTCCGGAAGTACTGCATGGTCAATGGGCTCGACGAGATCGGGCTCAGCCTGCGCCACAGCGACGAGATCCGGGCCTTCGAGCAGCAGCGCCTGGCACGTTACCCGTGGCTTGCCGGTAGCCTGGAGCGGGGGGCAGGGGCATGAAGATCGCGGTCCTGGCAGGCGACGGCATCGGGCCGGAAATCACCGCCCAGGCGGTGCGTGTCCTCGCGGCGCTGGCCGGAGATGGCCTGACTCTGGAGCTAGAATATGCTGCGGTCGGAGGCGCCGGCTACGACCGCGCGGGCGACCCGCTGCCGGCCGATACTCTGGCGCTGTGCGAACGCGCTGACGCCATCCTCTTCGGCGCCGTTGGAGCACCGCGCTACGACCGGCTTGAACGCTCATTGCGTCCCGAGCAGGGCCTCTTGCGCCTGCGCAAGCACTTCGACCTGTTCGCCAATCTGCGCCCGGCCGTGGTCTACCCGGAACTGGCGCACGCCTCGACGCTGCGCCCCGAGGTTGTCGCCGGACTCGACCTGCTGATCATCCGCGAACTGACCAGTGACATCTATTTCGGCAAGCCGCGCGGGGTGATCGTCAACGAGGCGGGCGAGCGTGAGGGCTTTGACACCATGCGCTACACCGAGAGCGAGATCAGGCGCATAGCCGTGACCGCATTCGAGACCGCCCGCAAGCGCTCCGGCCGGCTGTGCTCGGTTGACAAGGCCAACGTGCTCGAGACCACCCAGCTGTGGCGCGACGTGGTGAGCGAGGTTCACCGCGACTACGCCGATGTCGAGCTCTCGCATATGTATGTCGACAACGCGGCGATGCAGCTAATCCGCAATCCGCGCCAGTTCGACGTCATGGTCACCGGCAACATGTTCGGCGACATCCTCTCGGACGAGGCGTCGATGCTGACCGGCTCGATCGGGATGCTGCCCTCGGCGTCGCTGAACGCGCAGGGATTCGGTCTTTATGAGCCGATTCACGGTTCGGCCCCCGATATTGCCGGTCAGGACCTTGCCAACCCCTTGGGAACGATCCTGTCAGCGGCTATGATGTTGCGCTACTCGCTGGGTCAGGAAGGCGCGGCCGCGCGGGTGGAAGGCGCAGTCAGGGCGGCCCTGCGCGATGGCGCGCGCAGTGCGGATATCGCCCGGGACGGCGAAGCCACGCTGGGCACCGTGGCGATGGGAGATGCGGTACTGGCCAGGCTTTGACTGGCGGCGGGACATAAGAACCAATTCAAGGAAAGGAAGCTCGGAAATGGCGATGAAAGTGGGGATGGTGGGCTGGCGCGGCATGGTCGGCTCGGTCCTGATGCAGCGCATGCACGAAGAAAACGATTTCCGGCTGATCGAACCGCTATTCTTCAGCACCTCTGAGGTCGGCGGCGACGCGCCGCTGGGCGCAGAGAAGCTCAAGGACGCGATGTCGATCGATGCGCTTCGTGCGATGGACGTGATCGTCACCTGCCAGGGTGGCGACTACACCGGGGCGGTCTTCGGCAAGCTGCGCGAATCGGGCTGGAAGGGTTACTGGATCGACGCTGCCTCCACCTTGCGGATGAAGGATCACGCGGTCATCATCCTTGACCCGCTCAATCGCAACGTGATTGACGTCGCGCTCGCCGCCGGCACGCGTGATTTCATCGGCGGTAACTGCACCGTCAGCTTGATGATGATGGCGCTCAGCGGTCTGTTCCGCGAGGGGCTGATCGAGTGGATCACGGCGATGACCTACCAGGCGGCATCGGGAGCCGGG
>JAHYJF010000422.1 GCA_019428955.1 Burkholderiaceae bacterium | reverse complement strand
GGAAGGGGCGGCAGCCGGCGGGGTCAGGATTGCCGGGATCAGCTGGCCGGCGCCGGGTTGTTGCCCGGTGCGGCGAGCGCGCGATGCATCGCGCGGCTGACTGGCATCAGTCGCCGTTCCTGTGCTGGAAGGCGGCAAAGATCAGGTTGCGCATGTCGTGGATGTCGCGCTCGATGCGCGCGAGACGGTCATGGTCGATCTTGCGATCCTCGTCGCGGCGCTTCTCGATGCGGTTGCGTTCTTCTGCCAGCTCTTGCTCGAGCTTGTGCAGCAGCGCCTCGTTGGTGAACGCCTTTCTGGTCACGGCGGTAGCGAGCCCGGCGATGAAGGTGAACCACACGCCAATGGCCGCTGTGATGCCATGATCGCGGAAGGCCTGCGCGATCTGCTCGAATATGGTGGGCTGTTGCGTCATGCGGACAGGATCCCGACCTCGTTTGGCAGTGTCAGATCGCTCCAGGGCGTTGCATCGGCCGGATTGACGGCCCAGCTGGAATAGACCGGCACAGGTGCAAGGCTGGGCACGGTTACCGGGGTGGCGTCATGGTTCACGCCTTCCATGCGCAGGAACCCGGCCGTCGCTTGCGGCCCATTGGTACCCGCCTGCGCAATCTGCTTGAGATGCACGCCTGCCACGGCCGAGACCGCCGCCGGGCCCGTTGGGCCGCTCAGGGAGAAGGAGAGCCGCTGGCCAGCGATGGTACTGGCAACCCGCGATGCGAGATTGCCATCCTTGAGCGCATCGACGCTGCCGATCATCTCATTGTATGTTGCCACCGTATTGGGAACGCGGCGCACAAAGCGACGCCCGATGGTGGAGACGCCGTCGAGGATCGCGATATGGGCATAATACCAGGCATAGTTGGCAAAATTGTTGTGCAATCCACCATTGCCGAAAACCAGATGCACAGGTTTGCCCTTGCCACCGGTGTTGGCGGCCGTGGCTGTACTCTGCAAAACACCATCGGCGAAGAATTCGATGGTGATGTCGGCACCGACTGCCAGCCGGACATCGATCCATTGCGGTTGGCCGCTTGTGGCAAAGTAGCTCGATGATCCCTGCTCGGTCGTGTCGCCATGGGCTTCGGCGTGATAGCGGTTGGTGCTGCTCAGAGGCCGGACCCGTGCAATCAGGAGATTGCTGGCGTTGAAGAAATCGAGGAAAGTCGCATTGGCTTCGGTGATGTTATGCGCATCCCCGCTGGGCGGCACATAGCGAAACCCAAGCCAAAGATCGCCCGTCGGTGGGGCATGCGTGATCCTGAATGGTGCGTAGACGTTGCGCGCGCCCGTGAACCGCAGCGCATTGACGTCAAGGGTTGCGTCGAAGCCTGCGGTGACGGTGCTGAGATAGCCCGAGATGCCGGAGATATCCGTGGGCTGGTGGCCCAAATGCAGGATGTAACTCATGTCAGTTCCAATTCGATATAGAGGGTTGCATGCGCGGCGGTGAACAAGCTGTTGCCGCCTTGCTCAAGAAAGACCGTTGCGACGGCGTTGGAGAGGCGGCTATCTCCGCCGAAGGCGAGCCAGGCTTCAGCCGCGCCAATGCCGAGGTGCTTGTCCCATCCGAACTCAATGAAGGTATGCGCCTCGAAGATGCGCAGGTCGGGCTCTTCAAAGCCCAAAGCTTGCACAGCCGGTGGGACTGGATAGCTGAACTGCGACGGTTGGGATCGCAATGTGCCGCCGTCACCAGGGTTGCGGCCTTGGACTTGCGGATAGAAGGCAGCACTGCCACCGGCGGTCCACGTTGGGGCCCCGCTGACCGGATCGTCACGCCAGATGCCGTTCTTGCCGATCCAGAGACTGGCAGCGGCAGGGTCCAGCACAAACATCAGCACATCGCCTGCGCCGAAGGTGGGCAGATCGGTCAGTTGTTGGGTGAAATCGGAGGATGGCGCGGCATTCGTCGACCCGAGCGTGCCATTGCCACGCCAGCCGATGCTGCCGCCGGAGATCGGGTTCCAGCCGATATCGTAGTGGGGTCGCATGGCCTCGCTGATCACGCCCATGTAGCCGTCGAAGCTAGGGGCCCCGCCCGGGGCGCAGAGCACCTCCCAATAGCGGCGCCCGTCCGAAGGCAGGATCGCTTTCGCGGTGGGCACCCAGCGCTGATAGTTTGTCCCGCCGGAGGTGTTCACGGCGGTCTGATTGGCATCCGACAGCGTGTAGCCCGCAGGGCGACGGGTCGTATCGAGTTGCCAGACAGAGCCGATATCGACCGGGGGGACTGTATCGCCGCCTTGCGCTAGGATGGCGGCGCGCATCATCAGCAAGCTCATGCGACAG
>JAHYJF010000421.1 GCA_019428955.1 Burkholderiaceae bacterium | reverse complement strand
ACCTCCGATGATCCGCGCCGGGGGCTTTCGGCCTTTTTGTTCGATGCTGGCCAGCCGGGATGGCGGATCGACCGGCGCATTCCGATCATGGGGCCGGAAGAGCATGGCGGGCACTGCGAACTGGTGTTCGAGGGGCTCGAGATACCGAGCGAAAACCTGTTGTTGACCGAAGGCGACGGGCTCAAGCTGACGCAGATGCGGCTTGGCCCGGCGCGTCTGACCCACTGCATGCGCTGGCTGGGCCTGTCAAAGCGTTGCGTCGAGATTGCCCGCACCTATGCCGCCGAGCGCTTTGCCTTTGGCCAGCGACTGTCGCAGCGCGAAAGCATTCAGATTCAACTTGGCGATCTGGCCATGCAGATCGAGCTCGGGCGGCTTCTGGTGATGAAGGCGGCATGGGAGCTGGACCGCGGCAGCTACGCCCGCAAGGAAGTTTCGATGGCCAAGGTGCATGCGGCGAACCTGTTGCACAAGGCGGCGGATGTGGCGATCCAGATCAATGGCGCAAGGGGCTATTCGCGCGATACCGTGCTCGAATGGATCTACCGCTATGCCCGGCAGGCGCGGCTGGTCGATGGCGCAGACGAGGTGCACAAGATGGTGCTGGTGCGCAACCTGTCAGCCGAGGCAGGCAGTTTCTGGTCGTGGCAGGTGTCGGATTAGCCGGGCGGGCGCGGCGCAGGTCACTGCGCCGTCGAGCCGCCATCGCAAACCATTTCGCTGCCGGTCACGAACCCCGCCATCGATGACAGCAGGAAGATCGCCGCATTCGCCACTTCAGAGGTCAGCGCCAGCCGCCGCATCGGGTTGCGCGACGTGACGATTTCCTGAATGCCCGCTGCGGCGTTGTCAGGATTTCCTGAAAGCACCTGCGCCATGTGACCGGCCATCAGGCTCGGGTGCAGCGAATTGCAGCGGATCGGTGGGTCAAAGCTGGCGCCATGCAGCGCGACCGATTTCGACATCAGCCGCACCGCGCCTTTCGAGGCAACATAGGCTACGTGATTGGCGCTGCCGACCAGCCCACCGGTGGAACTGACATTGACGATGCTGGCGGCGTCGGATTTGCGCAAGAGCGGCCAGGCCATCTTGCAGCCTAAGAACACGCCATCGACATTGACCGCCATGATCCGCTGGAAATCCTCGAGCGTGGTTGCTTCGATGCTGCCGACATGGATCAGCCCGGCGTTGTTCACCAGCCCGTCAAGTCGGCCGTGGCGGCGGCCCAGTTCGGCGCAGACTGCGGTCCAGCTGGCCTCGCTGCAGACGTCGTGCGCCATCTCGACCCCGGCGCCCGCCGTCAGATCGGTGCCGAAGGCAGTACCTCCCTCGGCCCGCACCGCAGCCACCAGCGCCTGCCCCAACGCGCCACGCGCGCCGGTGATCAGCACAACCCGGTCTTTCAGCAACATATCGCGTTATCCTCCTGCTGGCGTGACGACGCGCGCGGCCCTGGGCGAACCTGCCAGCCCGGCGAGTGCCGTTTCGATTGCGTCGCGAGGTAGTCTGCGTGCAGATCGGGCCTGCCGTAAACCGACACTTTGGCTAGGTTGTGCAATTTCCTGGGCCGGATGGCGCGCCTAGCGCGGCAGGCTGATGTAGCCAAGTTGTGCCGCCTTGAAGACCGCCTGACTGCGGCTGACGGCGTCGAGCTTGGTGGTGGCGTTGTGAATGTGAAACCGGATCGTCGCGATGCTGCGCGAGATGATCATGGCGATTTCCTGATTGGTCTTGCCAAGCGCCGCCCATCGCAAACATTCGACCTCGCGCCACGAAAGTGCCGCACCCATCGGCAAGCGCGCAGGGTCGTCCATGACACGCGCGTGGCTGGTGATGAAGCTGCGGCAAAGCTGCGCTATCGCCTCGGCATGCTCGGCAAAGGGCTGCGCAAGATCCGTCATTTCGCTGTCGCGTGGCACCAGACTCGCCGCGCCGATCCGGCCAAAAGGCATGTGAACCGGCACCACGATTGCCGCGCGGCAGAGCGCGCGTCGTTCAAAATCGGTCACGTCGATCTTGCCAAGCGCCGGGTTGCCCGCCACCGAGCGGAAACCATCAGCATTACCCCAGAATGGCTCGCTTTCGTAGCGACAGGCGGCGGTCAATGGCGATTCCAGTGCCAGACGCGGCCTGCACCACCAACTGTCCTCGGGCAGGTCGGTCCAGCCAAAAGCGGTGGTTGCCAAAATCGCTCCGGCGCCGTCGAACATCGGGCGGGACGAGGCAATAT
>JAHYJF010000420.1 GCA_019428955.1 Burkholderiaceae bacterium | reverse complement strand
CTTCTGCACATCGACGCCAGCGGTCAGGAACAGACCACCCACCGGAACCTGGACGCCCGCATAGCTTTCGCGCCGTTCCGCCAGCCGTTGCCATTCCGGTGCGTCGCCCGACTCCACCCACGTCTCGCCCAAGAGCGTGTTGCGCGCCACACGCAGCATCTCTTCCGAGCCTTGCGCCGCCAGCCACTCGCGCGCGATCTGCTGCCAGCTTTTCCAGCCCAGCGGTGAATAGAGCGCCGAGATATGGAAGCCGATGGAATGCGGGTCAGCTGACACAGCCGTCGCGCGCCACTCCCCGCGTTCCAACATCTGCGTCTTGTAATGCTCGGCGATGGGCTTTTCGCAGCCCTCGCAATGGTAGGCCGCCGTTTCGGGCCGCCCCTTGTCCCAGCGCAGGCGGTCAAACTGCAGCCATTGCATCGCCCCGCAATGCGGACAGGGCACGAAATACCGCCGCTGATCGCTGGCCTCGAACTCGCGCTCGATCCGGCTCAGCCCCCGGATCGTCGGGGTCGAGACCATGAACACCTTGCGCCGGTGCGAGAAGGTGGTGGTGCGCGCTTCGGCCAGCGTGACCGGATCACCTTCCTCGTCGGCCGAGGCCGGATAGGCGTCGACCTCGTCGAGAAAGATATAGCGCGCGGGCATGGACCGCAGGCCGGTCGCCGAGTTCGCGCCGGTCAGCACCAGAATGCCGCCGGGGAACTCCTTGGACAGCATCGAATTGCCCGCGTCGCGCGACCGGGCCGGGTTCACCCGTTCGCGCAGCGCTGGGCTATCTGCGATCAGCGGATCAAGACGGCCGCGCGAGGTGCGCTTTGCCAGTTCCAGTGATGGCAAGACCGCCAGCATCGGCCCCGGCGCATGGTGGATGACAAAGCCGATCCAGTTGTTGCCAGCCTCGGTCGCGCCGACCTGTGCGGCTTTCATGAAGCTGATCCGCTGTGCCGGATGGCGCGGCGACAGCGCATCCATGATCTCGCGCAGATAGGGCGCGCGGGCCGTGCGATACCGCCCGGGTTCCGCCGCACCACGCGAGGACAGCCATCGGTGTTGATCTGCCCATTCCGACACCGTCAGGTCCGGATCGGGGCGGATGCCGTTGCGCCAAACCCGAAGGATATCCTCGGCCCCGTCAAACCCGAGGTCGAGATCGGCGGTCAGGTCTTCGCTATCCGAGGGAAACCCGGAGGTCGGAGAGGGCGTCGAGGTGCTGTCTGACATGGGTTTCCAGCACCCTCTGCAGGATCGCGGCCTCGATGATCACCGGCGTGCCGGATTGCTTTTCCACCTCTGCTGCCACTTCGGCCGCCATCAGCGCTGCCACCCTGCTGGGCCAGGTCACCCAAGTATCGCGCTCCTGGCGCGCCAGACGAAACACCAGCGTTTCCGCCCGCGCCCGGTCCACAAGCGTGCCCTTGCGCTTCTGGATCGCCAGCTGGCGTTCCTGTGCCTGGTAGACGGTCAACGCGGTGCGGGCCTTCAGATAAGACGAGCTGTCCGCTGGCCCGGAGAACCCGCTATCGCCGCCGGTGCCACCCGTGCTGCGCCGCTGCTGATCCGGATCGGTCATCTCGGCGCGGCGCACATCGGAGGCGGCCGCGTTGATCGACCCGTCTTTGTAAACCACCAGCCGCCCGGCCTTGCGCGCCTTCTGGATCGCCCCGCGCGACAGACCGGAATGGGCGGAATACTCGCGCTCGGACATACCTTCCATGGTGATTGAACGAACCTCAAGATATTGAAGTTAAACAGAAATGATCTGCTTATTCAGTTGATTACACTCCCGCATAGAGCGATTCTGGCTGCAGGAAAACGATGCAACTCAGCCCTGGAGACGACGCCATGACCACCAAGACCGCCCCCGCCAAAGCCCCCAGCGAAGCCCTGCTGCTGGAGATCGCCGCCAGGCATTTCCACACGATCGAGACGCTGGAGACCCGCAACCGCGACCGGCTGGACTTCCACGATGTCGCGGTCTGGGCGATCCGCGCCGCGCTGGAAGAGGCTTATGCCGCTGGCGTCGCCGCCGCGTCCAAGCGCTGAGGGAGGGCAGGGACATGACCATCGCCATCCCTTCCGACACGACCCGCATTTTCATCGACCGCGCCCGCTTCGTTCAGGCCATGACCACCGCCGCGCTGCAGGGACACCTCAATGACCGGAGCCTGAACGCCGAGGTGTTCGAGATGGCAGGCCGGATCGGGATCGACTGCCTGACCGTTGAGCTGGCCGATGTCGTGCCGGTCCTGCAACAGCACGGGTTGATCTGAACCGCCCGAACATGGAGACCCACATGAGCACCCGCGC
>JAHYJF010000041.1 GCA_019428955.1 Burkholderiaceae bacterium | reverse complement strand
CTGGCCTACGAACTTACCGATATACAGGTGCACGGCGCCTGGTCCGGCCCGGCACGGCTGCATCTGGTGCCGCACGTCAACGCACCGGTGGCGGATCTGCCGGTGCGTCGCACCCTCGGCGGCCTGCACTTCATCGCCGACCTCACGCTGCCCTACGGCCGCGTGATCCACGACTACCTGGCAAACTGAGGGATTCCGATCATGGCCACAGCATCACGCAAAACCCGCCTTTCCACGCCACCCGGCGTACCCTTGCGCAGCAAGCCTGGCTCGCGCCGGTGGATGCGTTGACGGGGCTGGTGGTCCACGACCCTGCGCCCAACGTGGCGTGAACGGCCCCGGCCATGCCCAGCACCAGAATTGAATTTGCCGGCAGCCTCGGCCATTTGTTGGCGGGTCGCCTCGATACGCCCGAAGGAGCGCCCCGCGCCTGGGCAGTATTTGCGCACTGCTTCACCTGTTCCAAGGACACCAAGGCCGCCGCGTACATTGCACGCGCCCTGGCGGATGCCGGGTTTGGCGTGCTGCGCTTTGATTTCACGGGTTTGGGCGGCAGCGGCGGCGATTTTGCCAACACCCATTTCAGCTCCAACGTCGACGACTTGGTGGCCGCGGCCGACTGGCTGCGCGCCAAACATGGCACACCAGCGCTGCTGGTGGGTCATTCACTGGGCGGTGCGGCCGTTCTCGCGGCGGCGCACCGCATCGACGATGCGCGCGCCGTGGTGACGCTCGGCGCACCCTTCGATCCGGCCCACGTGACCCATCAACTGGGTGAGGGCCTGACCCTCATCAAGACCGACGGCGAGGCGCGCGTCAAGCTGGGCGGGCGCGAATTCACCTTGCGGCGCGAATTCCTCGACGACGTCGCCGGCCAGCCGCAGGCTGAACGCATCCACGCGCTGCGCCGTCCGTTGCTGGTGATGCATGCGCCGGCAGACACGGTTGTGGCGGTCGACAACGCCCGCCGCATCTTCGAACGCGCGCGGCACCCGAAATCCTTTGTGTCGCTCGATGGGGCCGACCACATGCTTGGCAACGAAGCCGACGCAAGGTTCGCCGGCGGCATCATTGCGGCCTGGGCCAGTCGCTACCTGCCAGCGCCCGAAATGGCGGCGTCATCCGAAACCCCTGCCGCGCTGCCAAGTGGCACGGTCCGGGTCAGCGAGCGTGGCACCGGCGCCTTTGCGGTGAGCATTCAGACGGGCCGACACAGCCTCGTGGGGGACGAACCGGTCGCCGTTGGCGGCAACGACCTCGGTCCAAGCCCATACGAACTGTTGCTGGCCGCCCTGGGCGAGTGCACGGTGATGACCCTACGGATGTATGCGCGCCAAAAGAAGTGGCCGCTGGAAAATACCCTTGTCACGCTGACGCACGAGAAGACCCACGCCACCGACTGCGAAGACTGCGAAACCGGAACCGGCAAGGTGGACCGCATCGAGCGGGTGATCGAACTCGTGGGCCAGCTTGACGACGCCCAGCGCGCCCGTCTGCTGGAAATTGCCGACAAATGCCCGGTGCATCGCACGCTGCACTCGCAGGTGGAGGTGGTGACCAGCGCGCGGTGAGGTGCGATGAACTTTTTTTGAGGTTGGTGTCACGTTTGGCGTTCGGGTTGCGACTAAGTAGGTAACTGCTGATTGATACAGCAGCTTGCAACAACTCGTAACCATTTGCCACTCCCCTCCAAAAAGGAAACATCATGAACGTCAAGACTCTCATCGCCGCCGTCGCCCTTACCCTTGGTTCGGCCTCCGCCTTTGCTGCTGGAGCCGCTCCGGCGAGCGGCGAATTCAATCTGATCGGCAACGCCGACGCCGCGCTCACGAGCGTTGTTGTCCAGTCCAGCGGCGTGACCCGCGCCGCGGTGCTCGCCGAACTCAACCGCGCCCGTGCCAACGGTGAACTCGCGCTCAACGGTGAAGACATGGGTTCGGTCGCCCGGAATCAAGCCGACCAACCCGGCTTGACCCGCGCCGCGGTGGTTGCGGCCATCGAGCACGCACCGGCGAGCGGCGAATTCGCCGGCTGATCCCAGCCATCCCGACCGCTCGGCGCCCGTGCCGCCTTGCCGGCGGCACGGGTTTGCGCGGCAGCGTCTATCTGATGCGGCTCGAGATACACTCCACATTGAACCCGTTGTAAGGAACGCGGGGGCAGTTACGTCCTAAGAAGAACGAGAAGTGTTGCGCGGTTGCGGATAGGCATCGCGACCACCAGACCACACGAGCACACGACCACGGTTGCCAACCGTCGCGGCCAACGCATCGAGGAGGCACAAGATGACCCCCGAGGAACTCCAAGCAGTGGGTGCTTCGCCCGCGCGGCCAGAGCAAGCCGGCGCTTCGCACGACCAACAAACGCTTGAGGACGGTCTGCCGGTCCTGCGTCAACGTCTGCTGCGCCACGCCCGCTTCGCCCTGAGCGATGACAGCCTGGCCGAGGACCTGGTTCAGGACACCCTGATCGCAGTCGTCGAGCAGCATGCCAAGCGCCGTGGTGACGCCTTCTTGCTGACCTGGGCCACCGCGATCCTGAAGAACAAGGTGGCCGACTGGTACCGTTCGCCCGATCGGCGCCGCATGGTTCAGTTCCGAGTCGACGATGACCAACTCGGCGAGGCCATCGACGCACTCTACAACGAGGATGGCGCCTATGCCGACCCGATCCCCGCCTGGCAGCAGCCGGACAACCACTTGGAGCAGCAGCAGATGATGACTGCCCTCGAGCGCTGTGTCAGTTGTCTCCCGCGGCAGACGGGGATGGTGTTCATGATGCGTGAATGGCTGGGCTTTGAGAACACCGAAATCAGCAAGCGCGTTGGCGTCAGTGCCGATAACTGCCGCCAGATACTCCACCGTGCGCGCATGTCGCTGCGCGAGTGCATGCAACGAGACTGGATTGGGAAAAAGGTGAACGCATGAACCTTACGCACTCTTGCAAGCAGGTCGCGGAACTGCTCTCCCAGCGGCTGGATGAACCGCTCGGCATGCTAGACACCATCCGGCTGCGGGTGCATCTGTCGCTATGTGGCAACTGCCGCAATGTCGAGCAGCAGTTGGGCGGCGTGCATGAGCTATCAAGAGATCTTTTCGCCAATGGTTTGTTCGGCGACGACCCGGGAGCGGAGACGTCACCGCAGCTCGGCAATCAACGTCGTCTATCGCAGTCGGACGAATGACCCGGGGTCAAACCCGGTTGGCCAGCTTTTCAAAGGAGAGTCGTGATGAACAACTTCGCAAAGGGTTTGATCGCCGGATTCGTCGCAACCGCGGTGCTCTCGCTGCTCATGGTGGTGAAGTCGGCTATGGGGTTGATGCCAGAGCTGGATGTCATTGCGATGCTCAGCGCCATGATGGGCAGCAGCCTGGCGATGGGCTGGGTTGCTCATTTCATGATCGGGGCCGTCATTTGGGGCGGTCTGTTCGCGCTGGTCGCGCCCAGCTTGCCCGGTGGCAGTCATTGGCTCAAGGGCGTGAGCTTCGGCATTGCCGCCTGGGTGCTGATGATGGTCGCCGTCATGCCGATGGCCGGCGCCGGGTTCTTCGGCATGCAGCTCGGCATGTCCGCTCCGGTCATGACGCTCGTGCTGCATGTGATCTTTGGCGCGGTCCTGGGCGCTGTCTATGCGGCACTGAAAAGCCGCGATGGTTGACGCTGACATTCTTGTCGTTGTGTGGGCGAACTCCGCTGAACCGGAAAATCCGCGCCGGGGTGGCGGGGCTTCGGGCTAGAGAAGCTTCTTGATCAGGGCCTCGAGCTCCCCCTCGGGGGGAGTGCCGGTATGCGCCAGCCGAACGACGCCCTGGCGATCGACCACATAGAAGGTGGGGGTGCCGCGGATCGAACCCCAGCCCTCACGCATTTCTTGCGACCGCATCGCGACCAGGAATACATAGCGGTGTTCGCTCCAGAAGCGGACCACTTCGTCGCGGCCGCGGTCGAGCGAGACGGCCACGATCACCAGCCCGCGTGAGGCGTAGGCTTCGTGAAGCTTCTGAATGTGCGGCATTTCGGCAACGCAGAACGGGCACCAGGTGGCCCAGAACATCTGCACCACCACCTTGCCGTCGAGCGCGTCGGCCCGCAGGGTCGCTCCGTCGAGCAGTACGGCGTCGAGCCGCGGTGCCGGGTCACCCACCCGCAGCTGTGCGTGGGCGACTTGGACAAACAACGCCAGGGCGACGAACAGCGTGGCGTATCCGCGCCAACGCGCCCACACGTCTCGAACATCAGGGCTTCTCGCACTGCTTTCTCTGGTGACCATGACGGATACCTCGTGTGAGAGAGGCCTCTCCCGAAAAGCGATGACGCTCTCCCGGGGCGAGAAAGTAACCGGCTGATCAGTTGATGTAGAAGTTGTCCTGCACGTTCTGGTAGGCCGACTGGATTTCCTCGTACGTGCAGTAACCCTTACCACCGGCGGCCTTGTCGAACGCCTTCGACATGTAGGCCACGAATTCCGTCTTCTCGATCTTGCCGTTTTTGTTGGCATCAATGACGGAGGTCTTGCCCGGCACCGATGGCAGAGCGGCATAGGCGCTGGTTGTCAAGGTACCGCCACCAAAGGCGAGAACGAGAGCCGGGGCCGACAAAGGTTTCACGAGTTTCTTTTGAATTTCCTATCGAGTGACTTCAAGTAGAGCGGGGGGGTCGCTTGTCTGACCATTAGACGTACAGCCGGCCACGTCCTTACACGCGACGCCCGCAACCGGCGTCATGCGACGGGGCCGATGACGCTCACGGTTGTCAATCCAGAGGAGTGCCGCACCGAACGCTCCCCGACAGACCACGGAAACGTCCGGAACCCTTCCTATTCAGGCAAGGTGGCGCTGACCAATGGTTGCCGCTTGGTAGGGGTTTTAACCCTCTGCAGGAAAGCTCGGAATTCGGGCGAGGCATCCAGCATGCGCGTTGGCGGCGTCGGCAGCGCATCGACGGTTTCCCGATCGGGTCGGTACGACGTCGGGATCGTCCGGAATCGCGTCCGCTCGGCGCCATCGGGAAGATAATCGAATGAGAGTACGGAGAAATCGACGCTTACCTTGCGGCATGCCGAGCACCGCTGGGCGTTGACGTAGCGCGCCCCATGTCAAACCCCTGCTGCGCTAGCAGGGTGGTCTCGGCATTGAGTACATTGGTCGTGGCATCGGCAAGTGCCAGGGCTGTGTCAAGCAGGCCTGGATCACCCTCCGCGCTCACCCATTCGCGTTCCGAAATCGCCGGCGTGTTGGTCGCGATCACGAGTACGTGTTTGACCTGGTTAAGCGCTTCTGGCGAAAATGCGCCGGCCATCTTGAGCACGCGTCGGTAGTTATTCACCTCACTCATGATGCTGCCGCGCAAGCCGAGATTGTCGACGATCCCGCCGTCGACAAGCCGGATATATCGGACTGTTGTCGGATCCGTATAGCTGGCGAGAGCCTTGGCCGCGTGGAATCGCCGATCGGCGGGGTTGCGCTCAGCCAATGCCTCCCCGACCCAGGGGGGATTACGTCCGGGACAACTGCCGGGGTAGTTGCGTAACACGATTGGCGCAAACAGGATCGGTGCGGCGGCGGACGCCATCACGGCGCGCGCCACCGGGAACGAGGAAAGGTCCGAGCACAGGTAGTCGAGCTGCATTTGCGTGAACGAAAACGTGGCCCCAGTGTTCAGATTTATCGCGTTGAGGATCACGTATGGGCTCCGGCCATCAGCGGACAGGTCAGTGAATGTCCGCCCTTCAAAGAGGGTGCGATCGAGATATTAAGCGGCACCATCGGTGCGATTGAACCGGGACGAGGCCATCTTTCCCAGCTGCGTCGGGGAGAGCAAGGCGGTGATCATGTCGGCATGCACGTCCCGGTAGAGAAACCGCTCCGGAAAATCGCTGAACACCCGGTCCTCGAACAGTCCGAAGTAGGCCGCGGTGTAGCTGCCGCCGGACACCGCCGTGATGACATCCACCTCGTCCAGGAGGCGGCGTGATTCGCCGGCAACGATGATCTTCGTTGCGGCAAGCTTCTCGAGAACCCCGAGCGTGAACGCCGCCGCGCGCGTGCCGCCGCCGGAGAAGGTGAGAACGACGAAGAGTTTCGGTGAATTGCGCGGCAGTCGATTCGCGAAGGTGTAGGCAGCTACCGGGCTGGTGGTCTCGAGCGCAGCGTTGTACGGCCGAGTGGCACAGGCCGATACTGCCATCGCGACGGCGGCTGCCGCCGCCGTCGCGCGCAGCTATCTTGTGCAGTTGTTTGATCGCATCGCCCTTGTTGTGCTCAACATGTCTCACCCCCTCAATCCGCATGTATCGTGTGGCGCCAGTCTATGATCAACCGGAGCGTGCCAACGCTCAGTGTGGATCACAGCTGGCGATGGATCTGGCCCGGGCGCGGCGTTTTGCGACTAGCCAAGCGATCATGGCAAACACGCCCAGCACCAGCCAGACCCAGTTCCATGCCTTCATGCCAAAATGCTGTCGCCGAAAATATTGAGCACAATGGTGAGCGGCAGGATCCCGAGCCCGGTGGCCCAAAAAAAGTTCACCAGGAAATTTCGGTCAGCGCCGCAGCGTAGTTGAACAGATTGAAGGATATGGCCGGGATCAGGCGGTCGATTAACAACGTCAGGCTGCGGCGCTTGGCTGACCATTCGGAGAGTTGGTCCAACTGATGTTCGGAGAGCATCCGATGCACGAACTGCCTGCCCAGCAGACGCACTAGGCACCGAGGGCAGCGAAAACCAGCAAGGCCAGTGTTGCGACCAGAATTAGGCCCCGGGGACGAAACATTGGCCGGGCCCGAACGAATGGTTTGTCTTCACCCGATGGATGAGGTTGATTCATGGCAAGTGATCCCCTTTCGCACTACCTGCAAACCCTGCAGCTGCGGGCATCGATCTACGCCAGCCCCGAAGTATGCGGTCGGTGGCGCGTGAATCCAACGGTCACCCATCCCGGCCCAGGATTCCACCTTGTGGCGTACGGCCAGGGTTGGCTGCATCTGAAGGACGGTTCTCCGCCGCTGCGGTTCCACGAGGGCGACCTGCTCGTGTTTCCACGCGGGGCGTGGCATGTGTTGAGTGCGGAGCCCGAGATCGAGCGCCGTGATTCCTATACCGACGCCGGGCCAGCGGGTTCAGGCGCCGGACTGGTTTGTGGACAGCTGATGTTCGCGGCCCGCACCCAGAACCCGGTGCTCGACGCATTGCCCGACGTGTTGGTGTTGCCGACCCGCGGAGAGGCGAACGCCGCGCTGCTTGGTCCGCTCACAGCGCTGTTGGCGGCGGAGGCTTCGAACATGCTGCCGGGCCGCGGCGTGATTCTCGACCGCCTCGCGGAGGTTTTGTTTGTGTCAGTCTTGCGGCATGCCGTTCAAACGGGTCTCATCCGCGGCGGCATTCTCGGCGCGCTCACCGATGCGCGCTTGGGCAGGGCCCTGGCCGCATTTCACCGTGCGCCGGGCCAACCCTGGCGGTTGAGCGAACTGGCCGCCGCCGCCGGTGTATCGCGCTCGGTGTTTTCCGATCAGTTTCAACAGCTGGTCGGGATCGCACCGATGCAATATGTTACGCACTGGCGCATGGAGACGGCCGCGATTTGCTTACGCACTTCGAACGAAAGTGTGGCTCAAGTCGCCGCGGCGTTCGGCTATCAGGCGGAGGCCTCGTTTCGCCGCGCCTTCAAGCGCCATCATGGCATCGGCCCGGGAGCAGTCCGTCGCGACGAGCCGATTCCCGATCATCGCGACGATTGATCAGCCGCGCTGCCAGCGCTCGGATTCAAACTGGCTGTTGAGCGGTGTCTTGAGCAAATGGTTGGCGTAGTTGCTGAGCGTCTTCTGCACTACCCCCAGCACCACTTCCAACGCCTGTTCCTTGCTGTAACCGGCAGCCAGCAGGCGCGTGAGCGCCGGGCTGTCGGCGACCCACCCGCGCTCCTTCACCACCGCCAACGTGAACGCCGCCAGCGCCGCAAGCCTGGCGTCCGCAGGCTCCTTGCCTTCTCTCAATGCAGCCACCACATCTTCGGGAACACCGGCCATCTTCTTGGCGATGAACGAGTGCGCGGCAACGCAGAATTCACAGCCGTTCTCGACGCTGGCCACCAGCAGTACGGTCTGGCGTTCCTGCGGCGTCAGGCTGGTCTTTTCGAAGTGGCCCGACAGGGAGACGTAGGCGAGCAGCGCCTCGGGGGCGTTCGCCAGCCCGGCATAAAGGTTGGGCACAAAGCCGAGTCCGCTGCGCGCTTTCTCGAGGATCGGACGGGCGGACTCAGCGGCAGATTCGGGCGTTTGAAGGGGGTAGCTTGACATCGATAACTCCTGGTTCGGATTGGGTATTCGCCGCCTGCCGACGACCAACGCCGCGGCAGGCAGGAACAGTTCGAAGTATCGGGGACACGTGCTGGTGGGGTATATGCCCGTGTTGCCGGGAAATGTGTCCGATCACCCGGTATCAGCGATTTGGAGCGCGCGTTCTGGGCGCTATTTGCCGGCTTCTCCGGGCGCCATCGCGCAATGACCGCCGCTGACTTCCTGTCCCGAGCCGGCGGCAATCAGTGGCGGCTCCTGGCGCAGATCAATCGGCGGCGTGCGGCTCCAGTCCCACGCCAGGAATACGAGCAATCCCGCCCAGAAGATTCCGCGCAAGGTCGATGTGTTGTTCATGTTGATCTCTGGCCGCAGCGCTAGAACTGGAAGCGGCGACGCACGCGCAGGCCGATCAGTGTGCCCAGAAAAGCCATGGGCAACCAGATCCAGCCATGCAGGCTAGCGGTTGAAATGCCGCTCAGCAGCGCGCCGATTTTGCAGCCAAAGGCCAGGCGCGAACTGTAGCCCATGACCAGTCCCGCCACCATTCCAACGCCCCATTGCCGAGCGCTGAGCGCCTTCCTGGTTGTCGGCGCGCGAGCCGATATCCATAACGCTCCGCCCAGGATGCCGATGTTGGTGATCGACGTCACATCCATCAGCACCGACTGCGCCAGGCGCTGGGTTTTGCCGACCTGGCTCCAGAAAGCATTGCTGGCCGGGTCAAACCACCCCAGCGCGTTGACCACCTTGGCGCCCCATAGCCCGAACCCGTAGACGACTCCCCAGGGCTGGCCAGCGATCATCAGGTTAAGTGCGGCCAGGACGGCCAGCAGGACCGCACCATAAACCCAGGTGCGGCTCAACCAGGGGCGCTCGTTTCTCGCCCACCAACGAATTGCCAATGCCGTTACACCCATCATCAACCAAGTCAGAATGAGCGCCTTGCCCGTTCCCAGTTCGGCCACCAGACTGACCGGCGATGTCTGTCCCAGGCTCAACCAGCTGTTCAGATGGGCCGACCCCAGGAAGCTGCCCAGCGCAAAGATCGGCAGAATACTCATGTTCAGCGGCACGCCCAGCCCCGCCTTGTATAGCGTCCCGGAGCCACAGCCGTCGGCGATCTGCATCGTCAGGCCAAAGAAGAACGCGCCCACCAACAAGCTGATGCTTGGCGGACCCAGCGCGGCATGCAGCTCCGGGAACGTGCCCAGCAAAGGCATGGCCAGGGTGGCCGCCAAACCCAGCAACAGCAACTGACCCATTGCGCCACGCGGGTCGCGCTCTTCAACCAGCCGCCGCCAGCCGGTGGTGAAACCGAACCTTGTACCTGAGAGGGTCGCGCCCATCCCTACGCCGACCGAAAACAATACGCCCTGGCGCACCGAGACGTTCCAGATCAGCAGCACGAAAACATCAGCCAATATGGCTGTCAGAGGAGCGCGGCGCACCAGGTCCATCAGAAGGTTTTCGCCATCCAGAGTCTGGCGTCGATCCACAGCTGTTCGGCCCGGTTCGGCACATTGTCCATCGGCAGTGCGACCGGGCTTTGCGTCCAATCGACCATCGGTCCCGGGTCTCGCCGTGGAAAAACGCCGCGGGGCGCGCGTCCACCAGTAGCAGCTTCCCGTCCGAAGCTTGCTGGCTGAGTTGATCGCGGGGGGCGATCAGGTGGGAGATCGAGTCGGCGCCTTCCGGCCAGGCTTCCTCCCCCGCGTAGGGAATCGGCGCTAAGCCCTCGGGTATGCCGGGAGCGCGCAGGAACGTGTGGAAATGCCCGTGCTCGCCGGCCCCGCGATGCGCATGGTAGTAGTACTGGGCATGAGTATCGCGATCAAAGACATCGTCGGGCGGATAATGTTCTAGTTCGTAGAACTTGCCTTGAGCGCGCAGCACTTCGCTGACGAGATCCACGCCCCCCTTGTCGAGCACCCGCAGACACTCGCGGACCTCGGCGCCGGCCGCTCGCATGGCTTCCAACCGCGCGCGCGGCAGTTGCGCCAGGTCCGGCGTCGCCAGAACCGGCGGTTGCGGATGCAGCCGATTTCCGCCGTTCATGGCGTTCATCCCACGCGCTGCACTACATCTTCTTCGCCGCGCACGGGTTCTTCGCGGCACACGGGTTCGCGGCGGCACAAGGATTGCCCGCTTTCTTGGCGGCGTCCGGATTCATTTTCTGGGCCCCACAGGGATTGGCTGAGCGCGGCGCACAGGGATTCTTTCGGGCTCCACACATGCCCTGGGCGAGGGCCAGGCCACCAAACCCAAGGGCTATGGCGCCGGCGATTGCGAGTTGCAGGGGTTGCTTGAACGGGTTCATTGGTTGCTCCTGACGGTTCGGATAGGATGGAATCTGACTTGGCGTGAGCGGTATGCTGCCCTGCTGCAGACCTAGACGAATGACCTCGCAGGCTCCTTACACACCTTCCTGATCCTGGATTCCCGAGGCCGCATTTCGCGGGGCCCATTCCCAAGAAGCCATGGCGAGCACCGGGCTACTGAACCTCCTGGAGGCGTCGAGCATGCCTTTGTGCCAAACTTGTCGCGGGAGGTGATTTTCCCCATCTTTGCTTGCGCCCACCTATCATCCGGGCGCGACCGACGCTGTCGCCTAACCTCCTGGCAAACGCCAGGTCGCCCGTTCGAGTCGGGCAGTCGGCACCAGGAAAGGAGCAGGCATGAGTGAGTCTAGTAGTGATCGTCCGTTCGGCGCCGAAGATTGGCGGCGGCTGCTGCGCAGTCTCGGCGATGATCCCGACCGGCCCGGCCTGCGCGATACGCCGCGGCGGCTGGAGCGTGCCTGGCAGCACTGGATGTCCGGGTACCAGCAGGACCCGGCCGAACTGTTGACTGCGTTCGAGGACGGGGCCGAGGAATACAACGAGCTGATCGTGGTGCGGGGCATCCCGGTCTACAGCCACTGCGAGCACCACCTCGCGCCGTTCTTCGGCACCGCGACCATTGGCTACGTGCCCAACCAGCGCATCGTGGGCCTCTCCAAGCTGACCCGCCTGGTCGACGTCTTCGCCAAGCGCCTGCAGGTACAGGAACGACTGACGCGCCAGATTGCCGATTCGATGATGACCCACCTCGACCCGATCGCGGTCGGCGTGATCATTCGCTGCCGGCACTTGTGCATGGAGAGCCGGGGAATTCGCGCGATTGGCGAGGAAACCACCACCTCGGCGATGCTGGGCGGACTGCTGACCAACTCGGCGCTGCGCAACGAGTTCCTGGCGCTGGATCATCCGCGCTAGCGCCGCTGGAACTGGGGGGCACCGGCGGCTGGCCGGTGCGTGGTCAGTGTTCCGCGTGCACCCAGACCCGTACTGGCTGCCCTTCGACGCCGGCATAAGCGACCAGGTGCTCGATGTGCACGGCGCTGAGTTGCTCCTCGGCGGCGAGCAGCAGGAATCCTTCCGGACTCACCAGGTCGCGGCTGAGCGTCATCCCGGGACGCAACTCTTGGGGTGCAAGTTCGCTTTCGAGCGCTGCGCACTCGACCTGCTCGTCACCCTCGTCGGGTGACATTACCAGAGACACGCGCAGAACCGCCGCGACCTTCGGGTCGTAGCGGCTACCTTCCCCGTTTTCGATGAAGCGCAGGGCCTCGCCCGGGCTGAGTCGTTGGTCGATCAGCGTACCCACCTGGACGGCGTCGAAGTCCTTGGCCACCGCGAGGATGCGCGCACCCAGCGGGATCTCATCGCCTGCCAACGCGTCGGGGTAGCCGCTGCCGTCGAAGCGCTCGCGGTGGGAGCGCACCATGGTGGCTGCGCCGCGCAGTCCGGCAAGCCCCATCATCGCGGCCTCGCCCTTGATTGGATGGGCCCTGATCTCGGCCAGGTCAGCGCCGGCGATCAGCTCTTCCGGCGTATGCAACAACTGGTCGCGCCAGCCGATCTTGCCAATGTCCTGGAGCAGCGCGGCGTAGACCAGATCCTGGGTCATGCTGCGTTCCGCCCCGAGCGCGTCGGCAATCTTGCGTGCGACCTCGGCGACCCTGCGGGAATGGCCGCTGAGCGAGCGGTCGCGCATTTCGATCAGGCTGGCGAGCAGCTTCACCGAATGCACGAAGTCAGCGCGCAGGCGCTCGTTGGCGGCATTGAGCGCGGCATTGAGCGCGGCATTGGCTTGCTCAAGTTCGGCAGTGCGTTCGTGCACGCGCCCCTCTAGCGCCTGGTTGGCCTCGCGCAGTTGCTCGTTCTGATGGTGAGCGGTTTGCTCGAGACGGGCCTTGTCGATCTCGAGCGCGCGGCGCTCCAGTGCGCGCCGCACTTCCAGGACAAATAACTGCTCGTCCCAGGGCTTGCTGATGAATCGGTAGATCGCTCCGCGGTTGATGGCCTCGATGGTGGACTTGATATCGGCCTGCCCGGTCAGCAATATGCGAATGGCGTCAGGTTGCAGGCTGCGCGCCTGTTCGAGGAATTGCGCACCGTCTATTTCCGGCATGCGCATGTCCGAGATGATCAGGTCGAAAGAATCGTCGACCAGCAGGTCCATCGCCATGAGCGGCGACTCGGCCGTCACTACCCGCCAGCCATAGGGACGCAACAGCCGGCGCAAGGCGCTGAGAATGTTGGCCTCGTCGTCGACACACAGGATCGACTGGACCGGGACTTCCAGCGCAGCGGCGGGCGCCGGATGCGATTGCGGTTCGACGATCATGTAGCTACCTCCCGAGGTGCGGCGTTGGCCATGGCGGCTGGCTGATCGCCGGCATCCTCGGTCTCCTGCTCCACCGGAATGACGACGCGAAAGACGGTCCCCACCCCTAACGTGCTTTCGACCTCGATCCGACCGCGATGCTTTTCGATCACCCCATAGGCCAGCGAGAGTCCCAGGCCGGTGCCCTGGCCGATCGGCTTGGTGGTGAAGAAGGGATCGAAGATCTTCGACTGGGTCTCGGGGGACATGCCCTTGCCGTTGTCGCGTATCTCGACCCACGCCTGCTCGTCGCCACAGCCGGTGCGGATCGTGATGGTTCCGGGTAGTCGCTCGATCGCATGTCCGGCATTCACCACCAAGTTCAGGAATACCTGGTTGAGTTGCGACGGCAGGCAGCGAACCGGCGGCAGCCGGCCGTAATCACGCTGGACCTGGGCGCAGTACTTGAGCTCGTTGTGGGCGATGTTCAGCGTGCTGTCGAGGCAGGCGTGGAGGTCGGCCCATTCCCAATCAGTGGCGGCGTCCGAGCGCGAGAAGTCCTTGAGGTCGGCGACGATCTTGCGAACCCGGTTGATGCCCTCAGCGCTCTCCTTGAGCAGTTGCGGAATATCTTCGGCGAGGAACTCGAGGTCGGCGCCGGCGCGCACCGCGTTCAGCTCTCTGGCGAGCTCGGGCTGGGCAGCGCAACGCCGTTCGATCTCGGCGTAGGCGTTGAAGGCGCGGAAGACATCTTCGAGGTAGCGCCCAAGGGTCGCGAGGTTCGACTGGACATAGCCGATCGGGTTGTTGATCTCGTGGGCAACGCCGGCGGCGAGCTGACCGATCGAGGCCAACTTGTCGGACTGAAGCAGCTGCGCCTGGGTGCGGGCGAGCTCGGCGCTACGCTCGCTGACGCGCATTTCCAGCTCGTCGTGAGCGCGGTGCAGCGCCTGTTCGGTTCGTTTGAGGTCGCTGACGTCGGTAGCGGTCAGCAGGACGGCGGGCTGGCCATCGTAATCGATCAGCGCTGCGTGGCATTGGCAGCAATGCTCGGTGCCGTCGCGTGCGACCAGCACGTATTCATAGATACTCGGCTCTTCGCCGCCGCCAAGGCGTGCCTGGCCGCGCTTGCGCCAGACCTCCTGGTCGGCTTCCGGCACGATCTCCCAGAACGACATCGCCAGCAGTTCGTCGTGGGCGATCCCTAACATCCGGTCGGCCGCGGAATTGGCGTAGATGAACTTGCCGCCCTGATGCACGAACAGCGCCGCCGGCATGGTGTCGGCCAGGCCGCGAAACTTTCCCTCGGCGATGTCGGTGCTGGTTAGCGTCATGGTCTGGCAAGTTGAATATCTGGTTCCAATTTACTGGAAAGCGCCTGGTGTCGGCCGGTCCGTTGCGACCGCTCGTCGCCCGGCTTGATGGTGGTATCGCGGCCGCCGCGCCGCTGTCGATCCCCGGCTCATGGCGCGAGCGGCATGAAGACGAACAGTTCGCCGGCCGATGACGCCGACGAGCCCCCCATGGCGCGGCGGTCCAGCCGGTAGCGCGCGCCATTGGCGGCAACGAAGCGCTCCGGCTTTGCGCGGTCGTGCCCCAGCAGTTCTTCGATGCGCTCGCCCAGCACTGCGCCACCGTCCCGGAACAGGCTCGATGCCGCGGCGTTGCCGAACGCGACGCAGCCGGCGGAGTCGATTCCCAGGATCGGCAACGGGATCAGCTCCAGACCCTCGCGAATCAGCGCCAATGCGACCTCGCTGCGTTCGATATGTTCGCGCTGGGTGGCGAGCACACCTTCGAGGCGGGAGTTGAGCTGGGCCAGTTCGCTGTTGCTGGCCAGGAGTTGCGCATCGAGATTGCGGGCATGGTCGATCATGTCCTTGTGCTGGAAGGCCTCGTCGATGTTGGCCAGCAGCAGTGCCTCGTCCCAGGGCTTGGTCAGGAACTTGTAGATCGCTCCCTCGTTGATGGCATCGGTGATCGAGCGCAACTCGGTGTATCCCGACAGGACCACCCGCACCGTGTCAGGATGGATGGCCTTGACGCGGCGCAGGAACTCAACTCCGGTCATCCCGGGCATGCGTTGGTCCGACACGATCACATCGACCTGCTCGCGCGCCAGCACCTCGAGCCCTTCCGGTCCGCTGCTCGCGGTGAGGATGCGATATCCCGAGCGCCGCAGCAGCCGGCGCAGCGCCGCGACGATGTTCTCCTCGTCATCCACCAGCAACAGCGTTCGGCCATCGCGTGAGCTGCGCAACATTTCGGTTGGCAGACCTCTGCCAGCACGCAACATTGCCGTGATCTCGGCACTTGTCACGGCGGCAGAGAAGAAGTATCCCTGGATCTCGTCGCACCCGTTGGCAATCAGCAGCCCGAGCTGGCTCTCGGTCTCGACGCCCACCGCGGTCACCCTGAGGCGCAGCTGGTGGGCAAGCTGGATGATGGCGCGGGTGATCGAGACATCGTTGGGATCATCGACGATGTCGTTGATGAAGGAACGGTCTATCTTGAGTGAATTTACTGGTAATCGTTTCAGGTGGCTCAGGCTCGAGTAACCGGTGCCGAAGTCGTCGATCGACACTCGCACGCCAATCATGCGCATAGCGGCAATCCTGGCACCGGCTTCCGCCGGACTTCTCATCAGCAGTGATTCGGTGACCTCGAGTTCGAGTGCGTCGGGAGTCAGCCCGGAAGATTCCAGCGCGTCCCGAACCTGCTGTAGCAGCGTGGGCTCGAGCAGCTGCTGTCCGGTCAGGTTGACCGCTACGGACATTTCGGTGAACCCGCCGGCTCGCCACGCCTGCGCCTGCGCGCAGGCCGTCTTGATAACCCAGGCGCCGACCACAGGGAGCAGGCCCGATTGTTCAAGAACGGGGACGAAGTCAGCGGGTGAAATAAGACCACGCTTCGGGTGCAGCCAGCGCAGAAGGGTTTCCGCACCGTTTATCCGGCCGGTCGCACAACTGAGCTTGGGCTGGTACTGGAGTTCGAACTCACCGCGTTCGATAGCCAGTCGCAGCTTTTGCACGTCGCTGATTATGTCGAGCTTGTCCAGGACCTCGCCCTATCCGGTGATCGTCAATGCAGCGCGATCTGTCCGGCGGCCATGCCCAATGCACCGGCTGCCGGAGTTGCCTTTAAGCGGAACATAGACGGCGCCGGCAGCGGGCGCAACACAGAGTGTCGCAACCGGGGGCAGGCGGCAGCGAGCGTGCGACGGGCGGCGGCGTTGGCGCCTGCCGGTGGCTTGGCTCTATACTCTCGCGGTGAAAAAAATCTCTGACCTGCGCAAGGATTACAGCCGCGCGGAACTCGACGAGGATCGCGCCCACAATGATCCCCTGGCGCAGTTTCACGTCTGGTTCGACGAGGCGCTCGAGCACGAAATTCCGGAGCCCAGTGCGATGACGGTGGCGACGGTGGATGAGCGCGGCCGCCCCTCGACGCGGATCGTGCTGGCCAAGGACGTCGACCGGCGCGGCATCGTCTGGTACACCAATTACCTGAGCCGCAAGGGCCGGGAGCTGGCCGTCAACCACTATGCAGCCCTGCAGTTCCACTGGGTCGAGCACGAACGGGTGGTCCGCATCGAGGGCCTGGTCGCAAAGACCGGCGCCGAGGAGTCGGACGCCTATTTCGCGTCCCGGCCACTGGCTTCCCGAATCGGCGCCTGGGCTTCGGAGCAGAGCCAGCCGATAAGTTCGCGCGCGGTGCTGGTGGCGCGGGCGGCTGAGTTCGGACTGAGCTTCGGGCTTCACCCGCCGCGGCCGCCGCATTGGGGCGGATACCGGCTGGTGCCCGACCGCTGGGAGTTCTGGCAGGGACGCGCGTCGCGCCTGCACGATCGGCTCGTCTATACTCTGCAGCGTGACGGATCCTGGGCGCGTCAGCGTCTTTCACCCTAGGAGTGCATGATGCGCGACGATAACCGCAGGTTCGACCCGGCGCAGCCATTTCCTGCTGCGCGCACCCCGGTGCTGGCGCGCAACGTCGTCGCCGCATCCCAGCCGCTGGCGGCGCAGGCCGGGCTGCAGGCCCTGGCTGCCGGCGGCAACGCGATTGACGCGGCGCTGGCCACGGCCATTACCCTGACGGTGGTCGAGCCCACGATGAACGGCATCGGCGGCGATGCTTTCGCGCTGGTCTGGGACGGTGAGCGCCTGCACGGGCTCAATGCTTCAGGGCGCGCACCGCGCGCCTGGCAACCGGAGCGCTTTGGCGGGCGCGACGCGATGCCCGACGTGGGCTGGGACTCGGTCACCACGCCGGGCGCGGTGTCGGCGTGGTTGGCACTGTCGGAGCGTTTCGGGGCGCTGCCCTTTGAAGCGCTGTTCGAAGCCGCGCTGCGCTATGCTCGCGATGGCTTCGCTGTTTCCCCGGTAGTGGCGCGCCAGTGGCAGCTGGCAGCACCGAAATTTCGCGACCAGCCCGGTTTTTCCGAGGCTTTCCTGCCCGGCGGCGAGGCCCCCGGGGCGGGCATGATCTGGCGTTTTGGCGCGCAGGCCGAGACGCTCGAAGACATCGCGCTCTCGCGCGGTGAGTCGTTCTATCGCGGCCGG